>JAQUHM010000088.1 GCA_028683595.1 Geobacteraceae bacterium
TCACGTAACGGTCGCGAACCAGCTCCAGAAGCTTGCGCTTGCTCATGACGGTATAGCTGAGATTGAGGCGGGCAAACTCGATCTGGCGAGGAGGGTAAATGCCGAGTGCGTCGAGGAACCATTCATCGAGGGGCCGGTGATCCTCAAATTCCAGGGTACAGATGGAATGGGTGATCCCCTCGATAGAATCCGACTGCCCGTGAGCATAATCATACACGGGGTAGATACACCAATCATCACCGGTATGGGGATGGCTGGCATGGAGTATCCGGTACATGACCGGATCACGCAGGTTCATATTTGGCGCGGCCATGTCGATCTTCGCCCGCAGCACCCGGGACCCGTCAGGAAACTCTCCGGCCCGCATCCGGCGGAAAAGGTCAAGGTTTTCATCGGGGGTTCGGGTACGGTACAGGCTTTCCTTGCCCGGTTCGGTCAGGGTACCGCGGCTTTCGCGGATCTGGTCGGCCGTCTGGTCATCCACATAGGCCTTGCCCTTTTTGATCAACTCCTCTGCCCACAGGTTGAGCTGCCCGAAATAGTCCGAAGCATGGTAGAGATGCTCGCCCCAGTCAAAACCAAGCCAACGGACACTGTCCTTGATGGTTTCGATGTATTCCACATCTTCCTTGGTGGGGTTGGTATCGTCGAGCCGCAGGTGGCAACGTCCGGAATAATCGCGGGCCAGGCCGAAATTCAGGCAGATGGACTTGGCGTGGCCGATATGGAGATAGCCGTTCGGTTCCGGGGGAAAACGGGTTACAATGGTCTGGTGCTTTCCCGAGCGAAGATCTTCATCGATGATGTTGCGAATAAAGTTCGTGGGAGCAGCAGAGTCAACCGTGACCGTTTCCTGCCCTTTTTCGCTGTCGTTTGTCGGTGTGGTCATGTAATTACCTCTATGTGGATAGATTCAGAATTTCTCTTCAAGGAGCGCAACGGAATAGCTGGCTATCCCCTCTCCGCGCCCGGCAAACCCGAGTTGCTCGGTAGTGGTGGCCTTCACGTTGACCCTGCCCTGCTCACAGCCGAGGGCATCGGCAATGATAGACCGCATCTCCGGAATATAGGGAGCCAGCTTCGGTCGCTGGGCCACGATCGTGGCATCCACGTTTCCGATCCGGTAGCCCTTGGCGTCCGCGAGGGACATGACATGCCGCAGCAGCGTGACACTGCAGGCACCCTTGTAAGCCGGATCGGTATCAGGAAAATGTTTGCCGATGTCGCCCTCACCGATAGCGCCGAGAATGGCGTCGGAGATGGCGTGGAGCAGGACATCGGCATCCGAATGGCCCAGCAGCCCCTTCTCATAGGGGATATCCACCCCGCCGAGGATAAGTTTTCTTCCCGTCACCAGTTGGTGGACATCATAACCATGGCCGATTCGCATTGCTCCTACCTTTCTTTATACGCAAGCTTCGGAGAGTCCCGATAGCCGCGGACCAAATCTTCATCCACAGATTTCACAGATTAGACGATTTCACAAAACTATACGTTTATACTGCAGGCTTTGTGAGCCGAAATTCAGGAGCAGCCCCCGTCTTTGCCCGGATGCCTTTAAATAGTTCAGAACCTGGGATTGCTCTGATGTCCCCAATACGGCTAATGCCTTCAACTCGACAATAATTTCATTAAAACAAATAAAATCAACTCTGTAACTGCACTGCAATTTGTTTTCTTCATAGAAAACAGGCAATTCGACCTGTTGTACACACGGGACTCCACGCTTTTGAAATTCTACGGCCAGCGCTTCCTGGTAGACTGCCTCGAGAAATCCATTTACCAGGATTCCATGAACTTCCATTGCCGCGCCGATAATTGCATGGGGCTGAATGTCTCTCTCTTGGTAAAGATTCAAAACAATACCATCCCGAAATCTTTCTAATCGGTGAAATCTGTGGATATATTTAGTCTTTACACGCTTTTTTCAAAAAAGCCTCCGCCAGTACCAAGTCCTCAGGCGTAGTAATCTTGAAATTCCCATAGACACCCGGCACGATCCGGACCGATTTGCCAAGCCGCTCAACCAGTGAGGCGTCATCGGTGCCGAGCCAGCGCTCGGCGTCGGCCAGCTCGTGGGCCTCGCGGATGATACCATAGCGGAAAGTCTGGGGCGTCTGGGCCAACCAGAGTGTCTCGCGGGGTGGAGTCTCGACCACCACACCATCCTTCACGACCTTTACCGTGTCCTTGACCGGGACCGCCACAAGCGCGCCATCATATGTCCGCGCCGTATCAACGGAGCTTTCGATAACCGACAGGGGAATAAAGGGCCGCACCCCGTCATGGATAATAACCGGGTCATCTTCGCCTGCCTGCTCAACGGCCCGCAAACCGTTCAGGACGGAATGCTGGCGCTCGCTGCCACCAGCCACGATCCTGCGAATCTTGGCAAAACCGAAACGTTCCACCACATTCTCCCGGCAGTAGGGAATTTCGTCTTCCGGGATGATCAGGTAGATGTCATCCACAAATGGAGCAGACTCGAAAACGGCGATGGTATGGGCCAGAATCGGCCGATCACCCAACTGCAGGTACTGTTTGTTCATCCCCGCAGCCATCCGTTTCCCCATGCCGGCCGCGGGAATAAGGGCTATCACCCGCATTGTCTTCACCTTTTAAAAACCGGTTTTGAGTTCTTGGTTCTTGGTTTTTGGTTAAAGACTAAAAACCAAGAACTCAAAACCTGGAACTGAATCCGATTGTTCCCTGATTTTTCAGAATTTTCTATAATAAACTCAGGCCCTTTTAGCGGTCAATGAAAAAGTTTCAGCAAAGACTTTGAAAAGCAGTGTTGAGTTATGAGTTTTGAGTTTTAAGGTGGAAATCTTAAAACCGAATTTGCCACGGATGATAACCACCTACAACCTTAAACCTAAAATCTTATCCTGATTTTATAACTCATAACTCAAAACCGCCTTTCCCTGCTTTTCTCCCCTTGCTTTTTCTCCCCTGCGAAGATACTCTTTTCTTCAAAGGAGCGAATGATGGATCCGGTTCGACATCTAAAAGTTTCCATGATCGTGCTGGCCCTGCTCATTTCGCTCGGAGTTCTCGGGTATATGGGGATAGAGGGATGGAATTTTCTTGACTCCCTGTACATGACGATCATCACCTTGGCAACCGTTGGTTTCAAGGAAGTCCATACTCTCAGTGACCCCGGCAAAATCTTTACCATGCTGCTCATCATCCTGGGCGTCAGCGTGCTCGGCTACATTGTCGGCAGCCTCGCCCAGATCATGTTCGAAGGACAGTTCCAGCGCGTCTTCGGGAGGAAAAAGGTGGAAAAGAAGATCGAAGCCCTACGGGACCATTACATTGTTTGCGGTTTCGGCAGGATGGGTGCTCTCATCTGCCGGGAGTTTTCCGCCAAGCCGCTCCCCTTTGTGGTGGTGGAAAAGAGCAACGAGGTAATCGAGAAACTGGAGGAAGATGAGTATCTCTATCTCCGTGGCGATGCCACCGATGACGATACGCTGTTGAAGGCCGGGATCAAAAGGGCCAAGGGGCTCATCTCGGTGGTCGCCTCAGACACGGAAAATGTCTACATTACTCTCTCCGCACGGGGACTGAACACCGATCTCTTTATTCTTGCCCGCTCCGGCGACGAAGGCTCGGACCTGAAACTGAAACGGGCCGGCGCCAGCAAGGTTATTTCTCCCTACCTGATCGGTGGTAACCGCATGGCACAGGCAATCCTGCGCCCCAATGTGGTGGACTTCATCGAGATAGCCACCGGCCGCGAGCACATGGAGCTGCAGATGGAAGAAATCATCATCCCCCCCGGTTCCGGTTTTATCGGAGAGAATCTCGTCAGTTCGGGATTCCGCAAAGAGACAGGGGTCATGATCGTCGGCATCAAGAAGCAAAATGGCAGCATGGTCTTCAACCCTGAATCGCACACCTCGTTTGCAGAACGCGATACCTTGATTGTTCTCGGACAACCCGCTGCTATTACCAAACTGGAATATCTGGTGCAATGCAGCAGCTGCGCCGAAGAAATCATCGAACGGCACAAAAAGAAACCATGAAAGCTAAACAGCTCTTTGTTCACGCTCCCTACGCCCTTATCGGAGAGCATCTCGATTTCATCCTGGAAAGAAGGGTCAACCCCGAGATTGCCTTCACCGGTGACACACTCGACACCCTGGACTTGCAGAGGCTGCGCGAAATATCCCGTATCCTTGGCGAAAACGGAATCCGCACAACCATTCACGCTCCTTTCATGGACCTGAGCCCCGGCGCCCTGGACAGGCTGGTGCTGGAGGCAACCCGACAGCGTTTCCAGCAAACTATGAAGGCAGCGGCAGTGTTGAGGCCTTCAGTGGTAGTCTTTCATCCAGGCTATGACCGCTGGCGTTTCGGAAGCAGCAGAAACCGTTGGCTCGCAAACAGCATCGAAACCTTCCAGACCGTTGTGGAAAGCGCTGCAACGATTGGCTGCACCGTTGCCGTGGAAAATATTTTCGAGGAAGAACCCTCCACCCTTAAAGCTCTTCTGGATGCCATCGACTCTCCCCTTTTTCGCCATTGCTTCGATGTGGGTCACTGGAATCTCTTTTCAAAGCTCAGCATGGAAGAATGGTTCGCCGAGCTGGGCCCCTATATTGCCGAAGCCCATATCCACGACAATCACGGCCTGACTGACGACCATAGGCCTCTCGGCGAGGCCGGCATAGACTTCCCCTTGTTTTTCACACTAATGGCACGCTATGCTCCCGGGGCAGCCTGGACCATCGAAGCACATAACCGGGACGCGGTCGAGCGGGCTCTCGAAAACCTCTCCCCGTACCTGGATGAGCGCTACCCTGAAAAATGACCCCAATTTTTTTCTTGACAGCAATGCCCTTCCCTGTCAAAAATACCAGCATGATTCTCTGCGGCTATTGTACCTTTATCGCCTTTTCTTTTTGGTGCGGTTTCTTTTTTCGACCGTCCACCCGGCGTAAAGGTCTGATTCAAGCGTAGCAGAAAGAAATTCAAGACCGGAAGCCGAGGGTGGACTGAAAAACACCCCCGGCTTTTTCATTGTATGAAACAAGCACCAGCCAGCAAAGGGCCGGGGGGAAAATCCTCCGGCCCTTTGCTATTCCGGGGACAAGGAGAAAGGGAGAGATGATCATCGTTATGAAAGCCGGAGCAGCAAAGAAAGACAAGGATGAGGTGCTGAAGCGGATCAGGGAACTGGGCTACAAACCCCATGTGATCCACGGAGCCACCAGGGATGTCATCGGTGCCGTGGGCGACGAACGTGGCAAGCTCATTCTTCAATCAGTGGAATCCATGCATGGCGTGGAAAGCGTTCTGCCGATCCTTCAGCCCTACAAGCTGGCATCAAAAGAGGTAAAGAAAGAACGGAGCATTATCCGGGTCTCAGATACCGTTACGATTGGCGGCAAGGAACTTATTGTCATGGCCGGCCCCTGTTCCGTGGAAGGGGAAGAGCAGATCATCGAGACCGCCCTGGCCGTCCGGGATGCCGGTGCGCAGATGCTGCGAGGCGGGGCCTTTAAACCGCGAACCTCACCGTATTCTTTCCAGGGACTCGAAGAAGAGGGTCTGAAACTTCTCGCCAAGGCCCGGGAGGCAAGCGGTCTTCCGTTCGTAACCGAGGTAATAAACCCGGAGACCGTGGAACTGGTCGCCGAGTACGCCGACATGCTGCAGATCGGTGCCCGCAATGCGCAGAACTTCGCCCTGCTGAAAAGAGTCGGCCAGATACACAAACCGGTTCTTCTGAAACGCGGCATGTCCATGACCATCCAGGAATTTCTCATGAGTGCCGAGTACATCATGAGCGAGGGGAACCAATCCGTGATCCTCTGCGAGAGGGGCATCCGAACTTTTGAAACCGCAACCCGCAATACCCTCGACCTCTCCGCCATCCCGGTTCTCAGGGAAAAGACCCACCTGCCGATCGTCGCAGACCCCTCCCACGGCACGGGAAACTACCATTACGTCGCGGCAATGGCCTTTGCCGCCGTGGCTGCCGGTGCCGACGGCCTGATGATTGAGGTGCATTCCGATCCTGAGCACGCATCCTCCGATGGCCCGCAGTCCCTGAAACCGTCAAAATTCGCAAAAATGATGGAAAAGCTGAAACTGTTCGCCGAGGCGGCGGACAGAACCCTCTGATTTCCTGCCCTTCCTCTCCTGCCCTCCCCACGGGAATGGGCAGGAGAGGGTAGCAACATTCCCCCTTGCACCAGATGATTTTTTTCAGTAGTATGTGAAAAAATTAATAATACTTTCCAATGTCACCGGCACATCACATCCTGCTGCCGACGCCCCCCCCCTCGCCCGCCCTGCCCATGGTGACCTGCCGGCTTCAGACCCAACAGGAGGAACCGCATGCGCTTTGCCCTGCTCTGCATTCTCTGTGGCACAATTCTCTGCTTCAGGCCAGGTACCGCCATTGCCTCCTCCGACATGGACGGGCACCCGGCTGAACTGGAGGTTCAAAGGGATTTCGAAACAAACCTGGACCTTTGGCGCGATGGTCGATATGAAGAGCTGTACCAAAGGACCTACGCTGAGGGGAGTCGTTCCCGGGAAACATTCATTCGACGAATAACCGCTGCTGGTCGCAAACCGGCCTGCTGCTGGGAAAAACTACAGGAAGTTACCGTCAGCAAGTGCTCGGGAAAGAAGGCTACCCTTCATGCCCGCATCGGCCTCGAAAACAGATTTGGTACTACGGAGTACAGCACCCGCTCTTTCCGAATGAAGAAGGAAAATGGCGTCTGGAAACCGGCGATGTCCGACATTCTCTCCCTTGCGGGCAAAGCGGGTCGCTGAAAAAGGGACCCTCGGCAAGCCCCGACAGGCAGAGCAGTTCATCACGGGGAATGAACTGCTGATACTTCGCAAGAACAGGAAAGGATTGACTTCATTGCTTTCATTCGTTACTCTCCTCTAGCTTAAATGCACATATTTTTCATGACCTGAGTCAGACAGGATCAAGACTCCAGGTCACATGATCCGCGGGGGAGAAAATATGAGCGGAAAAATCACTCAGCAGCAGGCATCGGAAAAAGCTGCGGAAATCCTAAATGCACTGAAAGATGGAAACCTCGAAACGAATAACATTGATGTCAGCTTCATCCTTTATCTTACCGAGATCATCTCAAACCGGGGAACAGTCGAAAAACCGGCATATTCAAGGGAAATGGTGAATGATATCGTCGCTGCCATGATGAAGTACGGCGTGAACATGCACGATTGGCCATTGATTATTTCCCAGTTGGTAAAGGCGCTGCACACCGTTATTCTGTACAACATTCCCGACTGTTACCATGAAAAGGCGGTAGAACTGACAGCAGAAGAGCTGCGAACGGGTTTTGAAGCGACCAGGAAAGAATATTTTGCTCTTTTGGGAGTGAAGTGAACAAAGAGAGGAAATGCTTCATCCGGGTCACGACCTTGGCGGTGGTGACCCGGAAACAATACAATCAGCGATTCATCAGCTCACGGAACTTGTCGGTGATACTTTTTTCAAAATACCCCGATATCTTGCCGTGAAGTGCATCCAGAGATCCCCCAAGCTCTTCTCTGGTCTGCGGGCGGGCAATATAACCATCGAAATCGAGGGTGAATGACTTCTGGCGGATCGGCTCGGGATAATCAAAATTATACATCCCGTAGAGGAATGTCAGCTTCAAGTCACCATAGTTCAGCTCCAGATTATGGAATGCGCGGGCAATGGCAGTCTTGTCGTCAACCATCGAAAACATTGAGATCAGGTCCGGATTCAGGTATTCGGTCCAGTCGGTCAAAGTGGGTTCCGTCAGCTCAATATTATTGAAAAAGCGAAGTCCGAAACGGTTCACGCCAAGATCTCCGACATCGGGAAATGCGGTAAACAGCGCGTCGGACAAGGTAAGGAATGTCTCTCTCAAGTCGGCGTAATCGGTATATTTCTTGAAGTCCAGCCACATGAAACTGGGGGCGATGCAAAGCGCCCGGTCCCCATTTTTCCCCTGAAAAAACCAGTGGTTTTCTTTCACATGTCTCCGCACCGGTTCTTCTCCGCACTTCACCTCGACCTGTTCGGCAATGGCGCTCTTGCGCTGCACATGGGGAAACTGGTCCTTGAGCTTTGCCTTCACCGATGACGGCAGGTCGGAGGAAATCTGATAAAGATTTTTGTTGAAATCGATGCGAGCCATGACGTTTTTTAGAAAATTATTTCGATATTTTCCTGACATAGGAACTCCCTTGCTTGTATAGTATAGATATAGTACTACCGTATTTTAAACTGATAGTCACGAATTTTCATGGCAGCGGACCGGCACATGCCTGCCCGCAGATACGGTATCGGACCCTTTTTTGCAGAGAGAAAGCCTTACATCTGTCAACAATAAAATACATGCTACACTATCCCTGTACCCAGGCCGGATTTCATGAAAACCCATATAAATAGCAGAAAATGGATATAAAGAATTGAAAGTATCTCGCACGCTGTTTATAATACTAAAATTTTCTACAGGGTGGTACTGATTGGACCTGAAAAGCACGGAATTCATCAAAAGCGCTGTTACGCCTGCCCATTACCCTGAAAGCGATCTGCCGGAGGTGGCATTTGCCGGGCGCTCGAATGTGGGCAAGTCTTCGCTTATCAACACCCTGGTTAACAGAAAGAGCCTTGTGCGCACCAGCAGGACGCCGGGTCGTACCCAGCTTATCAATTTTTTCCTGGTTAACGGAGAGTTTGTCCTTACTGACCTGCCAGGCTACGGTTTTGCAAGCGTCCCCCTTGCCGTGAAGAAAGAATGGGGACCGATGATCGAAACATATCTGGCAAAGAGGGAAAGCCTCCGCTGCGTAGTCCTGATCCTTGACGTGCGGCGCATCCCGAGCCGTGAAGACCAGCTCATGCGCCAATGGCTCAGTACCTACTCCATCCCCGTTGTCCTTGTGGTAAATAAGTGCGACAAGGTATCCCGCAACGAACGGGCACGCCAGGCCGCCGTTATCGCCCGGACCCTTGAGGTTCCCGTGGATGAACTGATCTTTTTCTC
Organism: Geobacteraceae bacterium; assembly: GCA_028683595.1. GTDB lineage: Bacteria > Desulfobacterota > Desulfuromonadia > Geobacterales > Geobacteraceae > RPRC01. Next base: position 9,021 of record JAQUHM010000088.1, read on the forward strand.
GACCCTTTCCAAGGAAGGGAGAGAACCCCTCTGGAACAGACTGGAAGCACTGCTGTTCCGCTAGCAGCTTGCCATAGCAGTGGACAATACGTCTGTCAGGGTCCTTCATAGCGGAATTCTTCCGCTTTGTTCTTCGCCCTCAGGGAGAGGGACAGAGTAAAACCGTGAGGAATGTTTGACGCCAATCAAGTGCAGGGCATATTCCTGACATCCTGACTGCAGTTCTGAACGAAGAAGACCCGAGGAATGGCTCGTCTGCACGAACCTGCCCCCTCGAATACATACGAGGTATCCATGCACACCATACTACAGAAGGAAATACTGACGGAACGGACATGGCGCATGCGGGTAGCTGCTCCCCTGGTCGCACGAAAGTGCCAGGCAGGGCAGTTTCTGATGCTCCGCATCCACGAAAATGGCGAGCGCATCCCGCTCACCATAGCAAACTGGGACCGGGAGGCCGGGACGATTGATATCTATTTTCAGGAAATCGGAGCGACCACCGAGCTGCTGGCGAACTTGAAAGAAGGGGACACAATCCTGGACGTGGTTGGTCCCCTGGGCAACCCGACACACGTGGAAAAGCTGGACGGCACCTTTGTTATGGTAGGCGGAGGCTTCGGCATCGCCGCAGGCTACCCCGTGGCACGCGCCTTCAAAGAGGCGGGCAATCGCGTCATTGCGGTTCTTGGATCAAAAACCAGAAGTCTCCTGATCTGTGAAGATCTGCTGAAAAGCGTCTGTGATGAAGTTCTGGTGGCCACCAACGATGGCAGCTATGGTTCGCAGGGCATGGTGTCCGATGTACTGCAGGGGCTTCTGGATGGTGGTGAAAAAATCGTCCTGGTATATCCGGTCGGTCCTCCCATCATGATGAAGGTCATTTCCCAGATGACGCTTCCCCTCAAGCTCAAGACAATCGTCTCCCTTAACTCGGTCATGGTTGACGGCACCGGGATGTGCGGTTCTTGCCGCGTTACGGTTGCGGGCAAAACCCGCTTCGTCTGCTCCGAAGGGATCGATTTCGATGGTCATGAAGTAAACTGGGATGAAATGATGTCCCGCCAGAAAATGTACAGTCGACAGGAGAAAGAAGCCTTGGATCACTATCACGAGCACGGCGGCTGTCTGGGAGGTTCCCGGTGAGAAAAGAACTGACCGCACAAGACCGCTGCGCCATCCCCCGTCACGAGATGCCGCACCAGGATCCTGCCGCACGGATACGGAACTTCGACGAAGTTGCCTTGGGCTGGGATCGGGATACCGCCATGGCAGAGGCCGAGCGCTGCCTTCTTTGCAAGAACCCGCAATGTGTCACCAACTGCCCTGCCGAGATCGACATACCCGGCTTCGTCCGGAAAATAGCCGATGGTGATTTTCTGGAAGCGGCCCGCATCCTGCGTGCCAGTTCCGCACTGCCGGCGGTATGCGGCCGGGTCTGTCCCCAGGAAAACCAGTGCGAACTGACCTGCGTCATGGGCAAGAAATACAAACCGGTAGCCATCGGCCGCCTTGAGCGTTTCGCCAGCGACTACGCCCTGTTCGATGAGCAACTTCCGATACCGGCCATTGCTCCTCCCACCGGGAAAAAAGTCGCGGTAGTGGGAGCCGGTCCGGCCGGTATCACGGTAGCGGGAGACCTGGTCAAGCTGGGTCACGAGGTCACCCTGTACGAGGCCCTGCACGAACCGGGAGGAGTTTTGTTGTACGGCATTCCCGAATTCCGGCTTCCGAAAGAGATCGTCCGGCTGGAAGTTGAGGTTATCCAACAACTTGGTGTAAAACTGGTAACTAACTTCGTGGTGGGCCGAACCGCCAGCGTTGACGAACTGCTTGAAGAATTCGACGCGGTATTTCTCGGTAACGGTGCCGGTGCTCCGAGCTTCCTGAACATTCCCGGAGAAAACCTGAACGGTGTCTACTCGGCCAGTGAATACCTGACCCGCTGCAACCTGATGAAGGCGTACAAATTTCCGCAGTGCACCACGCCGGTCGCCACGGGAAAGAGGGTTGCGGTCCTGGGAGGCGGCAACGTGGCCATGGACGCAGTCCGGATGTCTCTGCGGCTTGGGGCCGATGAAGCAACCATCCTCTACCGTCGCAGCCGGAAAGAGATGCCGGCTCGGGTCGAAGAAATCGAAAATGCTGAAGAGGAAGGGGTGAAATTCCACTTCCTGATAAACCCTGTACGGTTCCTCGGCAACGAGACCGGCTGGGTCACCGGGGTCGAATGCCTGCGCATGGAACTGGGCGAACCGGATGCCTCGGGACGGCGACGGCCGATACCGATCAAGGGGTCGGAATTCGTAGTTGATGTTGACATGGTGGTGGTTGCTATCGGGCAGTCGGCGAACCCGATCGTCGCTTCCACGGCCACCGGGGTCGAAACCAATGAGCGCGGCTATTTCATCGCCGACGAGGACGGCCGCACCACTAAGCCGGGAGTCTGTGCCGGCGGTGATATCGTCACCGGAGCGGCCACCGTTATCCTGGCAATCGGTGCAGGCAAAAAGGCAGCCCGCGCCATGCACGAATACCTCAGCGGAGACGGCAGCTGGCCGGAAATCACGCCCATCGCCTAGTTTCGACCCGGATATTTGCAGATTGACATTTCCGGTGCCGTCTGCAAAAATCTCTTTCACAATTGAATAGTACAAACAACCGGGTGCTCTTACGGAGATAATAGGGAAGGGGGTGGAAACCCCTCACTGCCCCGCAACTGTAAGCGGTGATGAAAGCTGCACGAGACGCCACTGAGGTGAACAACGACACAACCAGGATTTCACGGAACAGGAAACGCAAAGGATGAGCGGACCTCTACTCCGGAACTTGGTGCAATGTCGCTTCGATCG
>JAQUHM010000455.1 GCA_028683595.1 Geobacteraceae bacterium
GGCTTCTTCAAGAAATGATCCCGTTCCAGCAGAACAGGCCTCGTTCATTGCATAGTCACTCGCCACCCGGTTGGTGATGCATGTGTACTTGGCGTCCTGCCAGCCGATTTCAAAGATTGTTTCAACCTCCGGGTCAAAGAAAACCGCTGCCGCGGCATGGGCGACGATTTCGTTGATTACTCCGGGTGTCTGGGCATGGAGGCCGGCAATCTGCCTGCCGCTCCCGGTGGTTCCGATACCGATGATTTTCGGAGTGATGCCATCGGGAATCTGCAGCAGCAGTTCGCTGTAACAGCGCCTGCTTGCCGCAACGGGGTCTCCCGAGGTTCGCAGGTACACTCCGGCGGTGATGGTGCAGGTGTCAGTCCGGAGCAGAATGGCCTTGGTTGTCGTGCTCCCCACATCGAGACCGAGAATATACTCGCCGTTGTGGAACTGGCCGCGTTTCATGGCATTGAAGGTAACCTTTGTCAGTCCCTCGTTCAGTCCCGGGAGAAATGTGAAAGCGGTGTGAACCGGGGTGAAAAGAGTATCTGTTTCAGTAACCAGGGGGCCGTTCTTTTCTGCCACGGTCAGGGCTCCAAGCGCCTCGAAAAATGGCGATTCCGGGAGCGTAAGCGTGTTCGGATAACTTTCCCTCAGGAAGTCGAGCACGACGTTGTTTCTGGAGACGCCTCCAATCACCAGGATTCGTTTCGGTCGATTTTTTCGCAGAATCTCGATGATTTTTCCTGCCATCATCCGGGATAACCCGGCACTGATGCGTCCCTTGGATAGTCCCTTGTTCAGGGCATGGGTGCAGTCCGATTTACAAAATACCGAACATCTTCCTGCAAGGAGATACGGTTCCTCGCCAACTGCCAGGCTGACCGCTTCCTGCAGGTCCATGTCCATTCGCTGAATCTGCTGGAGAAAAAACTCGCCGGTTCCGGAGGCGCACTTGTTGCCGGTCTGTACGGAACGGATTCTGCCGTTCCGGTCAAGGAAATAGGCAAGGAAAGTTTCTCCACCAGCGGAAATGATGCAGTCTATATCAGGACAGGTGTGGCGGAGGGCCTCATAGGCGTGTTCCACAGCTTCCGGTTCTGAAAGGGTTGGAATGGTTATCAGGTTACGGAATGAGCGTCCGGTGATGCTGACCTTGGCTGGGAGAGCCGTACCGAGAAGCTCGAGCAGTACTTCATTAACCTTGCCCTCATGCCGTATCTGTGAAAAAGAAAGACGTCCCTCCTGCCGCCGTGCAACGGTGATTGTGCAGGCGCCGAGACAGATGCCCAGGGACTCGGCTTCGTCAAAGGGGGAGGGCTGGGAAGTGCCTTTGTCCCGGAGTCCGGCTGGCGATTCAACCGACATCGGCATACTCCCTCTCTCGAAAAGTAACACCCAAGGATTCTGCCAGGCGGCGAACGGCTTCAATGTCAAGTCCGGGAACCGTTACCGCCGAAGCTACCACCGTGGGAACATATTTTTTTGCTTCGCCGAGGAAGTCACAGACCCCGGTAAACGCTGCTGAGCCGAAAGGTGACGCACAGAGCTTTTCGTAGGTTTCGGAGTCCGCGGCATTGAGGCTCACCGAGATGGCATCCACAAGGCCGTCTAGTTCCGGAAGGACGTTTCTACCGTGGACCAGGTTTGCCTGGCCGTCAGTGTTGATCCTGATGCGGCAGCCCATTTTTTTCAGCTGGCTGGCAACGTCGCGTACCAGATTGAGTCGGAGAAGTGGTTCCCCATAGCCGCAAAAAACGATCTCGTCATAGCCGGAAGGGTCGCCAATGGCAGACATCACCTCGCTAGCGGACGGTTCGTGGTCCAGCTTGAGAAAGTGCCCCTTGACAAAAAAGTCGGTGAATTTCGCGCAGAAGGAACAGTGGTTCGAGCAGCGGTTGGTGATGTTCAGGTAGAGTGAGTTCCGGATCTTGTATGCAATGGATGCTTGTTGTTTTTTCCAGCCAATGCTGAAAAGGGTTTCGGCATTGAGCGTCGTGATGCGTGCCACATCTCCCAGGGAAAGCCCTTTCAGTTCCGCGACCTTTTCAGCGGTGATTTTCAGATAGGATGGTTCGTTGCGCTTCCCCCGGTACGGCACTGGTGCGAGATAGGGACAATCGGTCTCCAGAAGCAGGCTTTCCATCCGGATGCCGCTGACTACGTTTCGCAGTTGGTCATTAGCGGGAAAAGTAACGGTTCCTGGTATGGAGAGATAAAAACCCATGTCCACGCACTCACGAGCCATTTTCAGGTCCCCTGAAAAACAGTGGAGCACGCCACGAAGCCCCCGCGACTTTTCTTCCCGCAGTATGCGCAGGATCGGCTCATGGGCATCACGGTCATGGATTATAACGGGAAGGGAGAGCTCGGAAGCCATGATGAGAAAGCGGCGGAAAACGATCTCCTGAATATCTCGGGGGGAACGGTCACGGTAGAAGTCCAGGCCGATTTCCCCGATGGCAACATTTTTTGGTGTTTCCATTGCCAGTTGGCGGATTATGTCATAACATTTTTCGGTGACACGCACTGCGTCATGGGGGTGAATACCGACGGAACAGTAGATTCCATCATGAAGACAGGTCAGTTCGCAGGCTTTCCTGCTGGATTCGATATCGGTGCCGACAGTAATAATGCGGGAAACTCCGGCTGCGGTAGCCCTGTCGATTATTGCGTTGAAGTCTGTCTGGAACTCTTTTCCCTCGATATGTGCGTGTGTGTCGATGAGTGTAAGTGACTCTGGCATTAGAATGAACCTTCCGTTTCGGTGTGGGCTGCAGTGCCGGACAGACATATTTGCAGGCACATCAGCTTTAAAAATCATTTATACTTGTACCATATTTTCATTCGCTGTGGA
>JAQUHM010000089.1 GCA_028683595.1 Geobacteraceae bacterium
AAAAGAAAATTATCAATCTCGTAATTGAGCTTGTGGAATGGGACCCGAACCAGGAATATGATCGTCTGGGAATTGATGATGAAACCTTTACAATTCTTGAGGTTGGATTCCCCTACCTGAAAATACCTGTTCGGTTTGGCAGAAACCTTACTTCAATTCTCGAGGTGGCAGCGAGGAATTTTCTTCTGAAGGGGATGGGGTATCACTTGGCACGGGAGTTCGATGAGAACCTCCGGGTACGCATGGAAGCCTGTCTTACGGGTGACGAGGTTGAGTGAGAAGATGCGGATTGTTATCATTACCGGTTTGTCTGGTTCGGGAAAGTCCACCGGGGTTCGGGTCTGTGAAGATGAGGGTTTTTTCTGTATCGATAATCTCCCGGTCAGTCTTATCCCTACCTTTGTGGAGCTGGTTTCGAAGGCTGCGGATAGCACGAGGGATGTTGCACTGGTAATGGATATTCGTGACTTCGAATCCCTTCGCGGTTATGAAAAGGTTCTGCAAACTGTGCGGGAGGCCGGTCACACGGTTGAGATAGTTTTTTTCGATGCTTCCGACGAAGTGATCATCCGCCGGTTCTCGGAGACGCGACGCAGGCATCCGGTGCTGAAAAGCGGTTCGGTGCCGGAGGGCATACGGTATGAACGGGAGCAGTTGGCCGGGTTGCGCCGGATGGCTACCCGGGTAATCGATACCTCAGAGTTCAACATCCATCAGCTGAAGGATGCAGTCATCTCTTTTCTGAAGGGCAGCGAAAACGCCAGGGAAATGACGGTGCATTTGCAGTCCTTTGGTTTTCGGTATGGCATTCCCCTTGAATCTGATCTGGTGATGGACGTACGCTTTCTTCCCAATCCCTATTTTGTGCCATCATTGCGGGAGTTTTCAGGGCTCGACCCTCTGGTGCGCGAGTATGTTCTGGGAAAAGAGGAGACTACACTGTTCCTTACGAAATTCACTGATTTAATGGAGTTTCTGGTCCCCGGCTATCAGCGGGAAGGAAAGTCTTACCTGACGATTTCTACAGGATGTACAGGTGGGAAACATCGGTCTGTAGCAATAACGGAGGAACTGAAAAGTTTTTTTGCGGATAAAAACGTGATTGTAAAGATCACTCACCGGGATATTGGGAAGGGGTAGTCTATGATAGGGTTAATATTGGTTGCTCATGCGGGGTTAGCACGGGAGCTTCTTGCTGCAGCCGAAATGATAGTCGGTCGCATTGAAAAGGCTGAGGCCATTGGTATCACTTCGAAAGATTCCGTGGAGCAGATAAGAGACAGTGTTGCCAGTGCCATAGAAAAAGTCTCTGATTCCGGAGTTATCATTATGGCTGACATGTTTGGTGGTACTCCCTCAAATATGAGTATTTCATTTTTAAAGGACGATGTTGTTGAAGTCATCACCGGGGTAAACCTTCCGATGGTGATAAAGTTTGCTTCGGAACGTGGCAAGCTTGGCGTCGCCGAGCTGGCCTCTTCAATAAAAAAATGTGGTTTTGAAAGTATTTCTGTTGCCGGTGATTACTTGAAATAGTTTCCTGTTCCGGCTTTCCTGATGGATATTTCTGTATCTTGCGCTGTGACGGGAGGTTTCACTCTTCTTTACAGTGTTACTTCTCTGCAGGGTGGTAATGTAATCTATGCTTATTGAGGAATTTGTCATACCGAATAAGTTGGGACTTCACGCCAGGGCATCGGCATTGTTGGTGAAAACTGCCAGCCGCTTCAATTCCGATATCATGATTGAACGGGAAGACATCGAGGTAAACGGCAAAAGCATCATGGGTATCATGATGCTTGCAGCGGCAAAGGGTAGCGTCATCCGCGTCAAGATTAAAGGCGAGGACGAAGTGGACGCGATGAATATTCTCGGGGAACTAATAACGGATGGTTTCGGAGAAGACTGAAAACAGAAGGTATCAAGGAACTGGCGCTTCTCCCGGAATCGTTATTGGCGAGGCGCGTGTTGCCGACAGGACCAAAGTTGTTGTTGTCGAGAGGTCAGTTCCTGCTGATGAGATTGCCGGCGAGATCCAGCGTTTTCATGCTGCCCTCCTGAGGGCGAAGGAGGATCTCCTTGCCCTGAAGGATCAGATATCCCGGACGCAGGGGACGGAGCATCTTTACGTCATCGATACACATCTGATGATTCTCGACGATACCATGCTGACTACGGAGACAGTCACTCTCATCGAGCAGGAGATGATCAACGCCGAGGCTGCTCTGAACAAGACCCTCAAGAAGTTCACGGTGTTTTTCGAGGGGATTGAAGACGAATATCTGCGCGAGCGGGGCAGTGATGTTGAGACAGTGGTCGAACGGGTTCTTCGCAATATGCTCGGTAAGCGACACGACCTTCTCTGTGAAGCTGAAGGGCGTGTCGTAATTGTTGCCCACGATCTTTCTCCCGCCGATATCCTCCAGTTCGACAAAGAAAAGGTTATCGGTTTTGTCACCGATCTGGGAGGGAAAACCTCCCATACTGCCATCGTATCACGCTCATTGGAAATTCCGGCTGTTGTCGGCCTCGAAAGTATTACCGGGGAAGTGGCGGACGGCGATTCCATCATTGTTGACGGAGCCAAGGGGCTCGTAATTGTCAACCCTGATGAGGAGACCTTTCGCGACTATCTCCAGCATAAACAGTACTATGAGTACCGTGAAAAGGAGCTTTTGAAGCTCCGTGACCTTCCGGCTGAGACGATTGACGGTCAGCGGATGCTCCTGAAGGGGAACGTCGAGTTCATAGAGGAAGTTCCTTCCATCAAAAAGCATGGCGGTGAGGGAATCGGGCTCTATCGGACGGAGATGCTTTTTCTGGGTCGTTCAACCATCCCTGATGAAGAAGAGCAGTTTCGCACCTATGTGGAAATAGCCCGCCAGATGGCGCCATTTCCGGTCACTATCAGGACTCTGGACGTGGGTGGTGACAAGTTTGTGCCGGAGCTTAATCTCGATGATGAGTTGAACCCAGCCCTCGGACTTCGTGCGATACGTCTTTCTCTCCGCTGTCCGGAGTTGTTCAAGACGCAATTGCGCGCTATCCTGCGTGCAAGCTTCTTTGGCAAGGTGAAGGTGTTTTTCCCGATGATCTCCGGAGTGGCAGAATTGCGCTCTGCCAAGGCCTTTTTGGAGGAATCCAGGGAGGAGTTGCGGGCAGCGTCCATTCCTTTTGACGAGGACATGGAAATCGGCATCATGATCGAGACGCCTTCGGCGGTTATTATTGCTGATCTCTTGGCGAGTGAGGTGGATTTTTTCAGTGTTGGCACCAATGATCTTATCCAGTATTCACTGGCAATCGACCGTACCAACGAGCATCTTTCAGATCTGTATGAGCCTCTGCATCCCGCGGTACTCAGATCGCTGAAAATCGTGGCCGATGCGGCCCATGGTGCGGGAATCTACGTGAGCATCTGCGGGGAAATGGCAGCCGAGCCGAATTATTTGCCAATACTGCTGGGCCTGGGATTTGATGAGCTTTCCATGAATGCTGTGTCCATTCCCAAGGTCAAGAAGATTCTTCGCCGCTGCAGTCGGAGCGATGCTGAAGAAATGGTCAAACAGGCCCTGTCATTTTCCACCGCCACTGAGGTTGAGGCCTATCTGCAGGGCCAGATTGTGACCAAATTCTCCGATAGTATCGATTGATCAGTAAAGGATCTTTTCCGTTTGCTCGGAATCTGTCTGACGGATGTGGCTTCCGGCCGGCAGCGGTCCACGTTGTTCGACAATTGTATTTAGTTTCCATCCGGGAACGGTCCTTTTTCGCCCTGACAGCGTCAATCAGCGGTCTGGTTTGTGCGACGTACAGTAGTACGTCTCCGCACAATTCCTTGATTTTGACTCGTCCGGAGGACTCGCCCAACGGGCAGCCTTCGCTGTCAACTTTAGAAGGCAAAAGTTTCTTGTCAGGACAAAAAAATCCTCGTTTCCGAATTGGAAATCGCTCGTTTCACATCCGGAGTTTCCGGATGGAAACTATTTAGGACTTGACAAAGGTGCGGGCGGAATTTTACCATTCCTTTTTCATGGGGGTTTTCCCGCCATCTCAGCAGACAACGAGAGGAGTATCATTACATGGGTATGACAGATTTTCAATTTACTTCCGAATCGGTTTCCGAAGGGCATCCGGATAAGGTAGCCGACCAGATATCAGACGCGGTGCTTGACGCCATCCTCTCGCAGGATCCCACTTCACGGGTTGCCTGCGAAACCCTCGTAACAACCGGAATGGTTGTAATGGCGGGTGAGATAACCACGAATGCCGTGGTCGACTATCCCAAGGTAGCCCGCGAAACCATCAGGGAAATTGGCTACAATGATTCAGCCATGGGCTTCGACTGGGAAACCTGTGCCGTGCTTACGTCCATTGACAAACAGTCACCGGACATTTCGCAGGGCGTTACCGAGGGACAGGGCCTGTTCAAAGACCAGGGTGCCGGAGACCAGGGGCTCATGTTCGGCTATGCCTGCAATGATACTCCTGAACTCATGCCCATGCCGATCATGCTGGCTCACAAGTTGACCAAGCGTCTGAGCGATGTTCGCAAGCAAGGTGTTCTGGACTTCCTCCGCCCCGATTCCAAGTCACAAGTGTCTGTCCGCTATGTCGGCGACCGGCCGGTGAGTATTGATACGGTGGTAGTGTCATCCCAGCATTCACCGGAAGTTTCGTATGAGATGATCCGCGAAGGCATCATTGAAGAGGTAGTAAAGAAGATAATCCCTGCAGAATTGATGACAGACGCTACCCGCTTTCTTATCAACCCGACCGGCCGTTTCGTCATCGGCGGCCCCATGGGGGATTGCGGTCTTACCGGTCGCAAGATCATTGTTGATACATATGGTGGCCAGGGTTCGCATGGTGGGGGTGCATTTTCCGGCAAGGATCCGTCAAAGGTTGACCGCTCCGCATCCTACATGGGGCGCTACGTGGCGAAAAACCTGGTGGCTGCCGGTCTTTGCGATAAGTGTGAGGTCCAGATTGCCTATGCCATCGGTGTTGCCGAGCCGGTGTCCGTCATGATCAACACCTTCCGAACCGGAGTGATACCTTCGGAAAAAATCGCGGGAATCGTCAGGGAAACCTTTGATCTCAGGCCGAGGGCAATAATCGAGCAGCTTGACCTTCTGCGGCCCATCTACCTGAAAACGGCAGCCTATGGTCACTTTGGCCGTGAACTCCCGGAGTTTACCTGGGAAAAAACCGACAAGGTCGAAATACTCCGGTCGAAAGCCGGGCTGTAACAAGCGGTTGAAAAAATCACGGAGAGTTGTCTGTTGCCTTGTGCTCAGACTATCTTGTAACCGGTCATCCTCTTGACGTGGTAACAGCTTGGTTACATAGGGAAGAAATTCCACATAATAATGTCAGCAAAAGCCGGATGGAGAAACCATCCGGCTTTTGCTGTTCTTCGGGCTGATCCGGGGATCTTCTGCTATCCAGACAGGAACTGTTTCACGGGTCCTGACTTCCTTCCTGCGGCCTTTTCTGTTCCCGGATAAAACGATACCCGATCCCGCGCACTGTCTGAAAGTGAACTGGATGCGACGGGTCCGGTTCAAAGTATCTCCTCAGCCGAACAATGAAATTGTCGAGAGTCCTTGTTTCCGTGTCCGCCGAGTATCCCCAGACGGTTTCGAGCAGATCGGCACGGGACACGGCCTTTCCCTCATTTCTGAAAAAGAAGGCCAGCATCTTGACTTCCAGTTCTGTCAGATCGATTTCCCCCTGTGGGGTTTTTGCATGATAGGAGAGGAGAAATACATCGCTGTCGCCAAAGCGGTACCCTTCCTCGATGGGCTCGGGGCGATACCAGGCAGAGCGCTTCAGCATTCCCTGAACACGGAGGAGGAATTCGTTCAAATTGAACGGCTTCATGAGATAATCGTCAGCCCCGGCGGAGAGACCGGTAATTCTGTCTCCTTCTTCAGATCGGGCGGAAAGAATCAGGATCGGTACCCGCATGTCCATCTTCCTGATTTTTTCGCAGACGGTAAAACCATCGATGCCCGGCAACATGATGTCGAGGATGATGAGCGAGAACCGGTCGTACTCCAGCCGTTGCAGAGCCTCCTCTCCGGTTTCCATATGGCTTACCCGCTACCCTTCCAGCTCCAGGTTGAAACAGATACCACGAGCGAGATGGATTTCATCCTCAACAAGAAGTATGTGGGGTTTTTCTTCGTTCATGATTTCTCCGCAAGAGGGAGGGAAATGTGAAAAGTGGAGCCTTTATCGATTCCTTCACTTGTTACCTTGATTTTGCCCCCGTGTGCTGTGATAACAGATTTTACGATATAGAGGCCGAGGCCGGTCCCCCGGATATTTTCTCCGGGGCTTCGAACCCGATAGAACATGCGGAAGACTTTTTTCAGGTGATCCGGGTCAATTCCCTTCCCCTTATCCTTGAAAGTGAGGTGGCAACGCTTCCCTTCTCTGCGCAGAGTGATTTCAATCTCCGGCGATGAAGGACTGTAGAGGGTTGCATTCTCAAACAGATTTCTAAGTGCTGTTTCCATTTCTTCAGGATTGCATGAAACCATAATCTTATCTTCAATAGTAAGGGCGAGGCAACTCCCTTCCGGAAGGTTCGTTCGCTTTTTTTCCAGGTATGCTGTCAGAAAGGCCGAAAAATCGATCGGGCGCCTTTGGGGAGCCCGGCTCCTCTGTTCGAGTTTTGCTGCCATGAGAAGATTGCTGATCAGGTGGTTGAGGCGCTCCACGTCGTCAAGCATGATATCAAGAAATTGCTCCGTTTTTTCGGGGGGGAGCGGGCGTAGGCGGATTGTTTCCAGGTGAAGCTGGATTGAGGCAAGGGGTGATTTTAACTCATGGGTAACCTGCGAGATGATGTTTTTCTGCTGTCGGTACAGGTCATATTGACGCTTCCAGTAAATAAAGAGTAAATAAATACCTGCAAGGACGACCAGTAGGAGGATTAGTCCCCCCAGCAGGGCTGTCCAATCGAGCCCCTGGTTGACCAGCTCCGGGCGATAGCGAAGGGCAAGGTTGCGGAATTCCCGGTTGCTGTCAAGAAACCAGGAGATCCAGAACAGGACAATTACTCCCCATACCAGTTGAATGGCGATGAAGGCGATGAGTGGATGGAAAAGACGTTTGACCCATTTCATGGAGCTGGACATCCGATCTGAGAAAACCGCGAAAGCGGGGTGCCTTCGTGGTTCTCAAGGGGATTTTACAATACTATTACACAACAGAGATTCTTTTTCCAGTATGCTGAAGTAACAAAAGAAAACACCAGACCTTTATTGGGGAAGGAAGGAACAATAATGCAGCCTTTTCAGATCGGTGAATATACCGTCAGGTATCCTTTGATTCAGGGAGGAATGGGGGCACGGATTTCCGCGGGGTCCTTGGCGGGACATGTTGCCCGATGTGGCGGGATAGGCATTATCGCGGCAGCCGGTATTGCCATGAATAGCCCCTTTTATACGGGTTCCAACTATATGCAGGCTGAACCTGAAGCCATGAAGGAAGAGCTGCGGAAGGCGTATGCCATAGCTCCCAATGGTGTAATCGGTGTCAATGTCATGGTGGCCCTTTCCGATTACGAAGACCTCGTAAAAGCCTCTGTAGAGGGAGGCGCGAAGGTCATTATTTGTGGCGCCGGTCTTCCCCTGAGCCTTCCTGAGTTGACCGCCCATGCCCCTCATGTTGCGCTGGTTCCCATTGTGTCTTCGCTCAGGGCTGCACAGCTTATCGCAAAGAAGTGGCAGAGGTATAACCGCCTCCCCGACGCCGTTATTGTGGAGGACCCTGATACTGCTGGCGGCCACCTGGGAGAAAAGCTGGAAAACATTGGTACTGGCGACTATGACCAGTATGGAACGGTGCGGGCGATTAAAGAGTACTTCCGGAACGATTTTGGTCGGGATGTACCGGTTATTGCTGCTGGAGGTATCTGGGACCGAGCCGATGTCATGCATGCCCTTGCCCAAGGCGCAGATGCTGTGCAGATGGCAAGCCGCTTTGTTGCAACAAAAGAATGTGATGCTGCTGAAAGCTTCAAGCAGGCATATGTTGACTGCCGTCAGGAAGACATCGGTCTGATCATGAGCCCAGCGGGACTACCGGGAAGGGCCATCATCCGGAATTGTGACGCAATTGTCAAACATGATCAAATTAACGAAATCGTCTGTTCCACCGGCTGCCTGAAAAAATGCAGTTACAAGGAAACCGGTGAGCGTTTCTGCATTGTGCGGGCCTTGGACCGAGCCCAGCGAGGAGACGTGGAAACCGGCCTGATCTTCTGTGGAACCAATGCCTACAAGGCTGACCGGATTACCACAGTGCAGGAGATTTTTGACGAGCTCTTTGCCGAAGCTGTTGTGGCGAAAGAGGAGGAAGCTGCTTGATGGACTGGGCGCAAGCTTTTCCTTTTTGACCTGGCGGGGTAAAAGTGATATAAAATACTGAGCAGTCTGATTCGGGATGAATTTTGCATTCCCGGTGTTCAGGCTGCTCATTATATTTTGGAGGAAGAAAATGCAAAAGAATACTGAACAGACACAGATCGCGCCAGGCGCGTTTACCGATTATAAGATTCGGGACATTTCTTTGGCAACCTGGGGTCGCAAGGAAGTCGAAATGGCTGAAAAGGAGATGCCGGGTCTAATGGCGCTCCGTGAGGAACTTGGTTCGAGCAAGCCCCTTGCCGGAGCCCGGATTGCCGGTTCCCTTCACATGACAATTCAGACCGCAGTACTCATGGAGACGCTCCTTGAATTGGGTGCCGAAGTGCGCTGGTCATCATGCAATATCTTTTCCACCCAGGACCATGCGGCTGCTGCCATGGCTGCTGTCGGTATCCCTGTTTTCGCCTGGAAAGGGGAAACTGCGGAGGAATGGGACTGGTGCATGCGGGAGACAGTCTATTGGCCGGACGGGAGTCCCCTCAACATGATTCTTGACGATGGTGGAGACCTTACCAAGCTTATTCATGAAGAGTATCCACAGCTTTTGCCGGGAATTCGTGGTGTGAGCGAAGAGACCACCACCGGTGTACACCGTCTCTATGACATGATGCGGAAAGGGACTCTTGCAATTCCGGCTATCAACGTGAACGACTCGGTTACCAAGTCAAAGTTTGACAATCTTTATGGTTGTCGCGAATCTCTTCTGGACGGCATAAAGCGGGCTACCGACGTGATGATTGCCGGTAAGGTTGCCGTGGTATGCGGTTACGGTGATGTGGGCAAGGGCAGCGCTCATTCTCTTCGGGGTCAGGGTGCCCGAGTGCTTATTACCGAGGTTGATCCTATCATTGCCCTGCAGGCTGCGATGGAAGGATTTCAGGTAACCACTATGGAAGAGGCGGCTCCGCTTGGCGATATTTTTGTTACCGCTACCGGTTGCATCAATGTTATCACCCGTTCCCACATGGAAGAAATGAAAGACCAGGCCATTGTCTGCAACATCGGCCACTTTGACGATGAGATCGATATCGCCAGCATTCGTGACCTTACCTGGGTCAACATCAAGCCCCAAGTGGATGAAATTATCTTTCCTGACGGCAGAAAGCTGATTCTTCTGGCTGAAGGCCGCCTGGTCAACCTTGGTTGTGCTACCGGCCATCCGAGCTTTGTCATGTCCAACTCCTTTACCAACCAGGTCATGGCACAGATCGAACTCTGGACCAACAATGCTGCCTATGAGAAGAAGGTGTACATGCTGCCGAAGATTCTTGATGAGAAAGTCGCACGACTTCATCTCGGCAAGCTTGGCGTGAAACTTACTGCCTTGACGAAAGAGCAGGCAGACTACATTGGCGTTCCGGTTGAAGGGCCCTTCAAGCCCGAGTTTTACCGCTACTGAACACTACTGAAACGACACACTTTAAAGGCCGTCCCGAATATTTCGGGGCGGCCTTTTTCGTTGAGTTGCTGCCAAGGCACGGTGTTTTTCTTGGGGAGTATTCTGCATATGGGAAGGGTATGCTTGAAGTTTGTTTGTGAAAGCATTTGCATGAAAGGAAATTTTGCCTTATCATCTCAAAAAAACAGAAAGGAGGGAATCTCTATGAAAAAGCTGGGACTTGCGGCAGTGGTCGCACTGGTTCTGTGTGCATGCGTTCCTCAGCGGTACACAGGTCCGGCGGCTGCTGTGCGTGACATTGGGAGAGCCATTCCGTCAAGCGTTGCCGAAGAGGGCCAATTCAGTTGTACCCGTCAGAGTACTCTGACGGTTAAAACGCGACAGCTCTATCAAGACTATTATGGATCGATCCTGACGACAGACACCAGCTGGCTGCGTACTCCAGGTAGGAATTATCGTTGGGGTATTGCAAACTCAAAACCTCTCAGCATGGCCCATTTCGGTGCCTATGTTAAACCCTCTGGCAAGTATGGTCGTTTTAAAGCAAATATCTATATCGATGGTGCCATTAAAGCGGATATGGTTTTCAACTTCAGAGCAGAGTCATACAACGGGACCGTGTTGAGAAATCTTGTAGTTCAGCCTGGTGAGACAAAAACAGTGGACATTGATATCGCTGGCGTCAAAAAACTGTACATTGGTGGAGATCTTCGCATCAACCATGACATGGCGGAAAAAATTATAATCGGAGAGCCTGAGTTTTACAACTGCCGATAGGGTCCGTGGTTCGAGGATTTATTTTGAGAGAGGAAAGATGCAAAAGGGAACAGCCTGAATATGTGGGCTGTTCCTTTTTTTGCTACTGCAGCTTTTTTAGCGGCGTAGTCAACTTTTGTGTCGACTGGAATTTCTGTGCGGCGGGCGCAACGATAAACTCAACTTCGCGCCAGTGGGGAGTCGGAAAATTCGCCTGTGAGCGGAGCCTCCACAGTCCGGCCTTTCAGATGGTCAGGTCTGCTGTAGTGACGTCATTGCTCCGTACCACATTCTCTGGAATAATACCTTCCAGGCTTGTATATGGTTCCGGCCTTGTCCCGGTTGCGGGTGTTTGCTTCTCCAGGTGTGGGATATGGAAGGCAATCCCTGGTTCTGGAATAACAAGGCCCCCTTTGGGATCTCTTCTTCGGACTGGGAAGGAGAGTGTTTTCTCAAGAAGGATTTTGTTGAAAACTTCCGTGGTATAATGAAAACAAAACAACAGCATTCCCGCCAAGGAGGTGGATATGTCCTATTCGGCACTCCTCACAGACCTCTATCAGCTTACCATGCTTGCCGGTTATTTCGAGAAAGGGATGTACGACGATCCTGCCGTGTTCGACCTTTTCTTCCGGACTCCGCCATTCAAGGGAGGGTACGTTGTATTTGCCGGCCTTGAACCTGCGCTTCGCTATCTCGCCGAACTCCGTTTCAGCGATGACGACCTTTCTTACCTGAAAACCCTGGGCATCTTCGAAAACTCTTTCCTCGATTACCTGGAAGGCTTCCAATTCCGGGGCAAGGTCATTGCCATGCCTGAAGGAACTGCGGTCTTTCCCCTGGAACCTCTGATTACCGTTGAGGCATCTCTTGCACAGGCCCAGTTTGTGGAAACGGCCCTTCTCAATATCATCAACTTTCAGTCCCTGGTGGCAACAAAGGCAGCGCGGATTACTTCAGTTGCCGATGGAAAAGACGTTGTCGAGTTTGGGCTGCGTCGGGCCCAGGGTCCTGACGGGGGGCTGAGTGAGGTCCGTGGTGCGTTTGTCGGGGGGGTACACAGTACCAGTAATGTTTGGGCCGGACAGACCTTCGGCATTCCGGTGAAGGGGACTCACGCCCATAGCTGGATCATGGCGTTCCCGGACGAGCTCTCCTCTTTTCGGGCCTATGCGGATGTTTTCCCCGATAGCTCAACTCTTCTCGTGGATACCTACGACACGCTCAAGAGCGGCATCCCCAATGCCATCATTGTTGCAC
>JAQUHM010000456.1 GCA_028683595.1 Geobacteraceae bacterium
TGTTACCAAGCCTTGTCGTCTTACCGTTGTATCTCTGATATTAATCAGTTTATTGATTGCCGAACATAGCGCCAATAGGTAACTAGCTATTATTGTGTGCGTTTTGAAATCGTCGAATGTTCGCTAATTTATGAACTGGTTATACAGGCGCCCATAGCGGCAGGCGTCAGCGGCGCAATCCGTGCCCACTGTCAAACACGCCGGCCCCTCTCGGCCGACCATGCCGCAACCTTGGTTTGCCGCCCGCGACGTTTTCCTGTCCTTAGTGCCCTACATTTCCCCTAGCGTTTCTTTTTGTCTCATTGCCGGCCTTGACGAGTACGAACGGATTGAGAAATTTGATCATCACATTTTACCAAGAGAGGAAACATGATTAGCGACGATCCATACAAGAACAATAACTTGACAAGGCGAGAATTTGTAAAATATTTGGCTGGAACAGCCACATATATGTCTTTCGCCTCGCCCCTCTGGCCTGAACATCATTTTCATCCGCTTAGCACGCAAGGATGGCCGATCTCGACAAATGTTTATACGACAGAGCTACACCAAATTCTTCCGGTCCCAGTATCTGCAACCGATCCGCAGATTAACCCGAAAGACCTCGAACTCTACACCCAGTATAATTACAGTTCATGGACAGTTGGGGAAGGTTTGCCCTGTACTGTCTGGGATACTATCGCTCCCGACTATAATAATTCGCCCAAGGATAAGCACCTTCTATCATTTTTTACCATAACCGACGTTCATATCGCTGATAAGGAATCCCCGGCTCAACCACTCTATTATGAATGGAGCAAGCCCTATGGAGACACATGCAACTCGTCGGCTTATTCGCCGGTTGTTCTCGCGACGACCCATGTCCTTGATGCTGCTGTTCAGACAATCAACGCAATACATAAACGGTCTCCCCTTGACTTCGGGATTGCCCTTGGCGATGCTTGCAACAACACTCAGCATAACGAGCTGAGATGGTATATTGATGTGCTTGACGGCAAGGTTATCACTCCAAGCTCAGGCGACAATATCGGGGCCGACACCATTGATTACCAGAAAGAGTATAAGGCTGCTGGGCTCGACAAGTCAATCCCATGGTATCAGGTTCTAGGTAATCATGATCAGTTCTGGATGGGGTCTTGTTACGAGACCGATGAGATCCAAGCGGCACATATCTCAGATGTTGTGCAAACAACGGATAATACGGAATCGCCATGTGAGAGCTTAAAGGGAACCCTCTACTATTCGGGCGTGGTTGATGGCGCCGATCCATTAGGGGCGGTTATCAATTCTGGCCTGACGAGTGAATATGACGAGCGCCCGACGGTTGTGGCCGATTCGAATCGCCGTTCACTTTCAACGACTGCATCCACAAGTCAAGGCTGGATAAATGAATTCTTCAATACCGCATCAAAGCCGCGCGGTCATGGTTTTAACCTTGTGGACCGAACCATGGGAGAGGACTTTGCCTGCTACAGTTTTGTGCCTAAGGCAAATATACCGATCAAAATAATTGTGCTGGATGATACCTGCAAGGGACAAGGTCAGCCAGACTATGCTGCCGGTTGTCTTGATCAAATCCGACTGGAATGGCTTAAAAAAGAACTTCAGCACGGACAAGACCATGATCAGCTTATGATCATAGCTGCGCATATTCCCTTTAACGTGTATGAAAATCTTGTTACCGATCCAACTCAGGTATATTCAACTCCAGCTCCGTCATTTATGCCCCTGTTTATCCCCGGGCCATATGAAGGAGCAACCTCTGTTGTTGATGATGAATCATTGCTTAGAGTTCTTCAGGAGTATCCGAATCTCATCATGTGGATCTCTGGGCACCGCCACATGAACACCGTTACGCCTCAAATTCATCCCCATGATCAGACGCTCAGCTTTTGGGAGGTTGAGACTTCGTCACTTCGGGATTTCCCGCAGCAGTTCCGCACCTTCAGAATTTACCGCAATAGCAACAACACCATATCGATTGTCATAACTAACGTTGACCCGGCAGTTTCGGCAAACTCTCCTGCTGCAACATCACGGGGAAATGCTATTGCCACCGCACGTATCACCGCAGCCGTAACCATTGATGATTCCACATCCCACGCTATCAACGCTGAACTTGTCGTTCAATTAACCCCAAAAATGCAAAGAGTTATTGCTCGTGTAGGGAAACCGGGATCGAGGAGGTTCCAGAATTTCGAATAAGCCTCAGGCAGAACAAATGAATGAATTTTCCACCGGTCTTTCTTCGGTCTGTTAGAGAGGTGTGGATTGTTCTTTGGTGCTCGACAAAAAACGCGCTACTGCTTTTTCAAACAACCTGCTGTTTTCTTTATGAAAACGTGGATAGCGAGAGGTGCTGTCTTGTCCGGGGGAACACCGTTTTATGCATATTTTCCTTTTACAATTAATGGGTGGCGACCAGAAATAACCCGTTGCTGATTTTTGGCTACGAATCCGTAGGTCGGGAGTTCGAATCTCTCCAGGCGCGCCAGTACTCAAGGGTTTAGAGAATTTCTCTAAACCCTTTTTTCTTTTCCCCGGTCTCCCCCCGGTCCGCACGCGAGATTGCTTGTTCGATAAGGGATCTTCCGGATAATAGTTTTGGCCCTCCCCATGCAAGCATCCCGATTTTCCTCAGCCCGCGTACTCGTCACTATCTGCGTTATCAGCTTTGTTTGCTTTTTGGGTTCTTTCATGATTCCCATTGTCCTCCAGAAGTGGCGCCGGAAAATAGGACACGCCCTTAAGTGGAAAATCTGCTACCAGTAGCGCCCAATGAAGGGCCTCATCAAGGAGCAGGCAATGGGAAAAGGAACAAGACGGAAACACTCAGCGACG
>JAQUHM010000457.1 GCA_028683595.1 Geobacteraceae bacterium
CACTTTCCGTATCTATCTGCCTTTGGAGGGTGGGGCTGCGGCCGAGTCTCCTTTGAAACTCGCAAGTATTTCATCGGGAGGGACCGAAACCGTTCTCCTGGCCGAGGATGATGACTCAGTCCGGGACTTGATGAAAACCGTCCTTGGCGAAGCGGGCTATCGGGTGCTGGAAGCGGCGAACGGTCTTGACGCTGTAAAGCTTTTTCAAGAACAGCGCGAGGCGGTTAATCTGGTAATTCTCGATGTGATAATGCCCGGAATGAACGGCAAGGCCGTATACGATGAGGTCAGGAAAATTCATCCTCACATGAAGGTGCTGTTTTGCAGCGGATATGCGTCTGATATTATTCATAAAAAAGGGATTCTGGATGATGGCATTAATTTTATTTCGAAACCTCTGACTCCCCAGGCCTTTCTGAAAGCGGTCCGGCGGGTTCTCGATGCTTGATGTGATAGGTTGTCCAGGTTTGCTGCATGAATGTACGCTAGAGTCCCGTGCGATTAGTTCGCCGCATTAATTCCGGGGAGTTTCGGCTCCTGACAAGACGAAGCGACGCAGGCATAGTGGGAGTCACAACGCAGTCAGAGGCCAAAAGAACCAAAATTAAAAGGATGGAATTAGCCACACGGGACACTAGATCGCGAAATTGGAAGAATAGCCCCATGCCGGGGATAAAGGGAGGATTTTTGAATACAATGATTGGTGGATTGCAGGTAGGTGTTACCCGTCCGGGCTGCATTGCCCGGGGAAGCTTTATGCTGATGGTGTTCGTTTCCCTGTTCGGGTGTTCCGGGCCCATGCTGGTTACCGAGTATGATGACGGCATGGAAACGGGCCAGGAAACGGTTGTCTATGACGACAAAGGGCACCCGGAGATAACTTCTGAAACAGGCTACGTGGTGGACCCCTACGCGGAACCGGATTCTATTGAAACAGAGGATTTCCAGAGGCAGATGCCCGGAGTTGTTCCGGACTGACCCTCATGACCTGGAAAAAATAGCTGCAATGTCCTGGTGCTTCAGTAAGACCCCCCCTCGGGTCATTACCTCGAAGGGGGGGCCATTTTGCGCGTCTGGGCTGACTCTGCCTTCGGGCACTATCTGCCGGGCGAATTCAGTATCTTTTTACCGGCATTTGCCGATCCAGTAATTATTCCATTCTCTCCTGGTGACGAGACTGTCTCTGTTCGGGTCCATGTCGGCAAACCAGATGATAAGACTCTGAGTATATTCCCGGGAGGTCAGGCTGCCGTCACGGTTATCGTCGGCGTCCCGGAAGCGAACCCTCCAGAGAGCCACGCATTCTCCGGATGATACCGTGCCGTCTCTGTTGGTATCCATTTTCCTGAACTGCGGTTGACTGTTTCCCCGGCCTGAAGCTTTTACCGTCTTGTTTCCTGCGCCGCACCAGTAGCTGACGTATTCCCCGACGTTGTCCTTGCCGTCCCCGTTGGTGTCCATGGTTTTATGGATGCCTGTCATCCCCGTTTCCATTTCATCCATGCTCAGCATGTTGTCCCCGTTGGTATCCATGGCCGTGAAGCGCCCGGAGGCGAGATTTTTTGCCTCGCTGCAGGTGAGGGTACCGTTATTGTCAGTGTCACCCTGCATGCATGCCCCGGTTTCCACTGCAGAGGCGTTCAGGACTCCAAACAGGGACAAACAGAGGGAGTAAGACAGGCAGAGAGATGTGAGCTTTTTCATTGCTGACCTCCTTGGTTTTTTTATCGAGCTGTTCGTTTGGCAACCCTTATTGTCATCCCCGAGTAGCTCTCTCGGGGATCCCTGGTTTTGCAATCTGGATTCCTGATTACATCCTCGGGAATGACAGACGTTTTTGCCAGCAGTTCAGATTATTTTGAGCTGGTACAAAGTTTCTTACCACTCTGTCAAGGCGCGGGCGGAGGGGAGCGGTTTTCCTGCGGGTGTATTTTCCCGGAATCTCCGTGGTTATGAGGGCTCGCTTCCGTCAATGTGTGGCTGGTGAAGTTTAACCGGATGCTTTCCCCGTCCCCTGATGCGGATGTTCAGCATTTCCACTCCGACGGAGAAGGCCATGGCGAAGTAAACGTAGCCTTTCGGGATATGCATTCCGAGACCGTCACCGATAAGGGCGACCCCGATGAGGATCAGGAAGCTCAGGGCCAGGATCTTGATGGTGGGATTCCGCTCGATGAAGTCACTGACTGCCCCGGAGAAAAGCATCATGAAGCCGACGGCGATGACAACCGCGGTGACCATGATGGCCAGCTGGCTTGCCATGCCGATGGCGGTGATAATGGAATCAAGGGAAAAAATGATATCCAGGAACATGATCTGGATGAGGACCCCGACAAAGGATGCCGCTGCCCGCGCCGAGGATTCTTCTTCCTCGCCTTCCAGCTTGTCGTGGATCTCGAGAGTGCTCTTGCCGAGAAGAAAGAGTCCTCCCAGGATGAGGATCAGGTCGCGACCGGAAATCTGATTGCCGAGCACGCTGAAGAGGGGCGAGGTCAGTTTCATGAGCCAGGTGAGCGAGAAGAGCAGGCCGATGCGGGTGAACATGGCAAGTCCGAGGCCGATGATGCGGGCCCGGTTTTGCTGGTGACGGGGGAGCTTGCCGGCCAGGATAGAGATGAAGATGATATTGTCGATACCGAGAACGATTTCCAGTGCGGTAAGGGTTATCAGTGCAATGATTGCCTGAGGGTCTGTCAGCATTTCCATGGGGATTTCTCCGCGGGTGATATTTTGTCCGGGCCCGCCCTTTTTCGGGTTGGCAGGTCACGCGCATGGTATATCGGATTGCCGCATTTGTAAACTCGGGAGATTGTGAGGGAGGGCCTCATGGTTCCGGTGA
>JAQUHM010000090.1 GCA_028683595.1 Geobacteraceae bacterium
TGTCAGCGACACTTCTTCTTCAATCGGCATTTCCGTCGCGTTGGAATAAAAAACGGTAAAATCGCATTCAAGATCCGTATCAAAAGCTGTCAGGCATCGTGAACATGCCAGACGAACTTTTGTTGACACGTGAGCGTGAACCCTGATCTGCCGAAATTCCTTCTCAATCGTGAAATCAAGCTGCAAAGGTTCCAAAAAAGTACATTCACCGGCTTTCTGCACATCTACAAGAGCAGGAAAATCAGCGATGGGTTCCTGTGCCGAAAGCACAACCAGCGCATCAGATAACCCTTCAACCTTAATTCTCATATACTAGTACCTGTCTCCGTATCGAAAGTGTTGGAGTATAAAGACATGGCCCTGAATTTGTCAAGAAAATAAATCCGGCAATACTCTTCTCCAGCAAACATGGAAAGGGGTTCGGCATACTTTCAGAAAAATGAATTTTCAGGCTCGGAAATGTTCTCGGAACATTTCCGGCAACACTTAATATCGGCATTGCCATTCTATGCGAAAAAATGAAAAACCTCTTCAGGATTCTATTACCATCAACAGAACACTTGCCCTTTCAAGGATTTTCAATTATAGGAAGTCTCCCACACATTTTTCCCCGTTAACGGGAAACGGAGGCAGGAAACTGAAATGATTACATTCAAACCTTTCAACATCGTATTAATAGAACCGGAAATTCCGCCGAATACAGGAAATATTGCTCGCCTTTGCGGAGCAACCTGCTCAACCCTGCACCTGGTCGGAAAACTCGGTTTTTCAACCGATGACAAGGCTCTCAAACGAGCCGGGCTCGACTACTGGAAAGAAGTAGAGATACAGTATTGGCGGAATCTCAATGAAATCAAACAGGCCAACCCTAACGGCCGTTATTTCTACACCAGCAAGAAAGCCGACAAATCTTACGTGGACATAACGTATAAAGAGGGCGATTTTCTCGTCTTCGGCAAAGAAACTGCGGGACTTCCTGAGGAACTTCTCCGGGAAAACCCCGAGACAACTATCAGAATTCCTATTTTCGGCAACGTCCGCAGTATTAATCTCGCAACAGCAACCGGAATTGTCCTCTACGAGGCCCTTCGCCAGACCGGCAGACTTTCGGAGGCGACCCAAACAGGGCAGGTTCAGACGCCTCCGTGAGACAGAACAATTATTTTACGGTCAAGCGAAGCCCCAGATCCCTCAACTGCTTGGTGTCAACTTCAGAAGGTGCCTCCGACATCAGGCAGGACCCCCTCTGTGTTTTTGGAAAGGCTATGACTTCGCGGATTGATTCACTCCCGGTCATAAGCATGATCAAACGGTCCATGCCGAAAGCTATCCCACCATGCGGAGGAGTGCCGAACTCCAGTGCGTCGAGAAGGTAGCCGAATTTCGCCCGCGCATCTTCCTCGGAAATACCCAACATGCGGAACATCTGTGACTGGATTTGTTCCTGATGAATACGGATACTCCCACCGCCAATTTCGTTTCCGTTCAGAACCAGGTCATACGCTTTGGCACGGCATCGTCCCGGATCTGAGTCAAGATAAGGAATATCTTCGTCCATGGGAGCGGTGAACGGATGATGTACCGCAACCCAGCGCTTCTCTTCTTCATCCCATTCAAGCAGGGGAAAATCGGTTATCCAGACAAAGCGGTAGGTTTCGTCATCAGTGAGCTTCAATATCTGCGCCAGGCGATTCCTCAGCCTTCCCAGGGAATCGTTTACAACCTTTGGCCGGTCTGCAACAAAGAGCAGAAGATCACCCTCCTCCGCACAGAATGAAGCGTTAAGCGATTTAATTTCATTCTCTGTGAAGAATTTAGCGATAGGAGACTGCCAGCCGTCTGCCGTCATTTTTACATAGGCAAGCCCCTTTGCGCCGTAGATCTTGACAAATTCGGTGAGTTCGTCAATCTCTTTTCGCGACAGGCCGGCACATCCTTTGGCATTAATCCCTTTAACAATGCCTCCGGAAGCGACCACGTCCGCAAAAACCTTGAATCCCGATGAGCCGACGATTTCTGAGAGCTCCACCAGCTCGAGACCAAAGCGGACATCGGGATTGTCAACACCGAAACGCCTGATCGCTTCACTATATGTCATACGAGGCATGGGGCATTGAACATCGACACCCTTTGCCTCCATGAAAATCCTTGCAATCAGCGTCTCCATGATGGAAATGACATCTTCCCTGTCAACAAAGGACATCTCACAGTCGATCTGCGTAAACTCCGGCTGACGATCGGCACGAAGATCTTCGTCCCGAAAGCAGCGAACAATCTGGTAATAACGGTCAAACCCGGAAACCATAAGAATCTGCTTATAAAGTTGCGGCGATTGCGGTAAGGCATAAAATTGACCCGGGGTTATTCGCGAAGGTACCAGGAAATCGCGAGCTCCTTCAGGAGTGGACTTCGAGAGATAGGGTGTCTCAACCTCGACAAAACCGCTTTTGGAAAGGTACTCACGAGTTATTTCGGTTACCTTTGACCTGAGCAGAAGATTCTTCTGCAAACCGGGACGGCGAAGATCAAGGTAACGGTATTTCAGTCGAATACTTTCCGCAACATCAACATGTTCGTCAAGGGTGAAGGGAAGGGCTTTTGACCGGTTCAGTATTTTGCATTCCGAAACAATAATCTCGACTTCACCAGTCTTCAGGGAGGGGTTAACAGTTCCTTCCGGGCGAGGTGCCACTTTCCCCTTGACCGCGAGGACGAATTCATTCCTGACCCCTTCTGCCTTCCGGTGAGCTTCCGCTTTTATTTCAGGATCAAAAACAATCTGAGCAAGCCCTTCCCGGTCTCGCAAATCCACGAAGATAAGACCTCCGTGATCTCGTCGCCTCATTGCCCAGCCCATCAACACAACTTCTTTTCCTATGTCTTCAGCGGTCAACATGCCGCAATAGCTGGTTCTTTTCCAGTCACCAAGAAAATCAATCACAGGGAGTCCTCCGTTCCATAATACAAAGAATTCTACGAAATTTATTGAGTATACTTAAAATATCAGTTGTCTTCAAGGAATAAAGAAGGTCGTCAGCAACAACAATGTCGCTCGAAAGACTATCCTGCTGTCAAACTTTGAAAGGTATAGGGAAAAAGCACTCTCCCCCCATGCAAAAGTAATGCTTGGGGGTCACAAGAGGAGACGCCTTATCTGGCGCATCATTCATTTGGAAGGTTCATCGAGGGAACATTTTTTAGCAGGGAAAAGACTTCCAGCGCATCAAGGTTACCCTCAAGGAGATAGCTTTTCTCGAGCGACTTGATGACGGAGTTATAGG
This sequence comes from Geobacteraceae bacterium, assembly GCA_028683595.1. GTDB lineage: Bacteria > Desulfobacterota > Desulfuromonadia > Geobacterales > Geobacteraceae > RPRC01. The sequence goes on from JAQUHM010000090.1 coordinate 3,282, forward strand.
TATCGGCATAATCAAGACGTGCCGACGAAATAAAACTGTTATGAGGTTCTTCAGGCAGAAAATCTCCAAGATACAGATCCTGCGCCGCTTCCAGATAGTTTCTGGCAGCCTTGATTTCCCCACGCACCAGAAGCTTGATCCCCTGGGTTGCATTACTCTTGAAATCACTGGCGTCGGCGGAAACATCCAGATGATTCAACCTGATTGCCTCCCCTTGGGCGAGAACCGGGGTAATGCCATGAGTTGTGGAGAATGATTTGCGCAAGCGGCTCAAAGTCGTCTTGAAATTTTTTTCTCCGGAAGCATAGGTACAACCAGGCCAGACAGCTTCAATAATTTTCTGCCGATGTACCCATTGATCAGACGTCACAAGGAGGCAACAAAACAAGAGTCGAGCCTTCTGGCTCTCCCATGCGATTGAGATTGGCTCATCATCAACATAAATATTTAAACCGCCGAATGTGGAAACAGAAGTCTTAACCGCTCTTTTCACCGGGTCAGTCATTGATGTAATTTTTGCTTTTGTCCGCATCTGCAGTGCTCTCGTTTTCTGGAACTGGACATAGTAAAAGTGACAGCCCCAAATATTTGAAGCTTTGTAATGAAGCCGCTGGATTCAATGTTTCATGGACGATTTCATCACCATGATCACGACAGTCGATCTATATACCAAAAAACATTCTAAGTCAAACGAGAACTTGAATACTTACTAATTTTTTATCCAGGCTGTACCACACTTTCAGCGCTCAGATCACGGATAGATGCAAGCCCTTCAAACTGTTGAGTTCGCAACTGCTTCACAGGTTTTCAGGTCCACAGCCAAACAGACTTTTGCAGCTAGAGCTACTGGTTGAAAGCTCCATCTTTTCGCATCTGGACGACAGTATTGGTCAAGTTGGCAAATTCCTGGAGCGAAAGCGTCTCCCCGCGTCGCCCTTTGTCTATACCGGATTGTTCAAAAACCTGAGTAAGCCCCCCTGATTCAGATAAAATATCAATAGATTTCAAACAATTCCACAGCGTTTTACGTCGCTGCGAAAAAGACGCCTTCACAATGATTCGAAACAAGTTTTCGTCTCCAACATCAAGGCGATTGGCTGGAAGAACTCGAAAACGGAGCACAATCGAATCCACTTTCGGAATCGGGCGGAAGGAGGAAGGTTTTACCAGGAACACTTTCTCAATATCGAAGACAAGGCGACACAAGACCGTCAGAACACCATACTCTTTCGTGGAAGGCGGCGCCAAAAGCCTCTCCCCGACCTCCTTTTGGAGCATGAGTATCAATTCGGAGAATAGCGGACGATTTTCGATGAACTTGAAGAGCACCTGAGAGGAAATATTGTAGGGAAGATTCGCCACTACTTTCCACCGCCCTTGCCGAACAGGGGTAAGCAAACCCGGCAGATCCACACGAAGGATATCACCGTGAACGACTTCAACAGTCTCCAGGGAACCAACCCCTTCTCTCAAGTGCGGAACAAGATCACGGTCCCATTCGACCGCCACAACCTGCGCAGCTTTATTCGAAAGAAGAGCTGTGAGGGCACCTCGTCCCGGCCCTACTTCCAGAACATTTTCATCCGCTTCTACATGTGCGGCTTTGATAATATTATCAATGACATTCCCGTCAACGAGGAAATTCTGGCCAAGGGCTTTTTTTGCTCGGATGACTCCCATATCGTTATTCCTGCACTCTCTCGGCAAGTGAATCAAGGGACCAGACGGTCTTCGCATCAAGCTGCAGACCACTACGAATGCCGTTTCGCAGATAATAATCAGCCGGGACTGCCAGCATCGCAGCATTGTCAGTGCACAGGACAGGCGACGGAATAAAAAGCTTTACCCCGGTCTCCCGGGCAAGTTTCCCCATTGCCGAACGAAGGCCGCTATTACAGGCAACCCCGCCAGCAACAACAAGGCGATCTATACCGGTATCCCGCAAGGCAGCTTTGGTTTTTTCCGCAAGAACTTCACACACGGCGGCCTGAAATGACGCACAAAGATCATGAAGTGCCCGACCCTCTACTGATAAGGGATTCTTGCGCACGAACTGCATAACAGCTGTCTTGAGACCACTGAAGCTGAAATTATTCGTCCCGTCATGGAGAAGGGGTCGTGGGAACCTGATGCTGCAAGGGTCCCCGCCTAAGGCCAGCTTATCGATAAGCGCCCCCCCGGGATACGGCAGACCAAGGATCTTTGCGACCTTGTCAAATGCTTCGCCTGCAGCATCATCACGCGTTTGGCCAAGTGTCCGGTACCTTCCAAAACCATCCACACGATACAGGTGAGTGTGTCCCCCCGATACCACCAGGGCAACAAAAGGGAATTGCACCGTTTGTTCAAGAAAAACGGCAAACAGGTGACCTTCTATATGATGAATGCCAACCAGTGGGATTTTCCGCGCATACGCCAGCGCCTTTGCTACCGATATTCCCACCAGGAGTGCGCCTGCAAGGCCTGGGCCTTGCGTTACAGCCACACCCTCGATGGAATCGAGGGTGTGGGAAGACCTGAACAGAGCCTCTTCAATGACCGGTGTAACCACTTCCAGATGCTTGCGTGAAGCAAGCTCGGGAACAACGCCTCCATAAAGGGAATGGACAGCCTCCTGGGAAGCAATAACATTTGACAGAACCGTAACGCCGTCTTTAACAACAGCAGCTGAGGTCTCATCACAGGATGATTCAATAGTAAGAAGTCTCATATGAAAACAATGGGGGGCATGTCCACCATGCCCCCCTGCCTCTCCTTGTATGATGCACAATTTATTCAAACATCCCCATCAAGTGCTACAGAAGGTTGGCAGCTAGCTCCGCAAGGGCGGAACGCTCTCCCTTCATCATGGTGATATGAGCAGAAATGTCTTGTCCTTTAAATCGTTCGACCAGATATGTTAAACCATTACTCGAAGAATCAACATAGGGATTATCAATCTGGTACGGGTCGCCGGTAAGCACTACCTTGGTACCCTCCCCTGCCCTGGTCACAATAGTCTTTATCTCATGAGGGGTAAGATTCTGCGCCTCATCCACTATCAGGAACTGGTTCGGAATGGATCGACCCCGGATGTAGGTCAATGGCTCGATTTCCATGATCCCCATTGCCATCAACTCCCGATAACCTTTACTGTGGCGCTTCTCTGCTTCGTGTCCGCTCAGGAGCAGTTCAACATTATCGAAAATTGGCTGCATCCACGGAGCCAGTTTCTCCTCTATGTCTCCGGGCAGAAAACCGAGATCTTTGCCCATCGGAAAAACCGGACGGGAAACGAGCAAACGATTATAGACATTTTCTTCTGCCGCTTTTTGGAGACCGGCCGCAATTGCCAGAAGCGTCTTTCCGGTGCCGGCTTTGCCGACAAGAGTGACAATCTTGATTGAATCGTCCATCAAGGCATCCAGAGCGCAGGTCTGCTCGCGATTGCGGGGATGGATACTCCAAACACCCTCTTTTCCAGTTTTGATGACCGGAACCAGCTTTTTCTGGTCGGATACGTATTTGGCAAGTGCACTGTGAGAGGGATTCCCGACATCACGCATGACAACATATTGATTCGGCAACAGGTTCTCCGAAAACTCCACCCAGCCCTGACCATAAAAACGGTCAACCGTTTCCGACGGGACGTCAATTTCACTGAAGCCGCTATAAAGTTCTGATATATCAACCTTGTCCGACTCATAATCCTGCGCATCAATCCCGATTGCATCAGCCTTAATACGAAGATTGGTATCTTTCGTAACAAGGATTACAGGTATCTGATCAGCTGCGTTTTTTGCTTCCGCAGCAACGGCCAGGATTCGGTTATCACTCTTCTGATCGCTGAGTTCAGAGGGGATATGTCGAAGCATCTCGTTGTTCAGTAACGCTACCCTCAAATTTCCGCCACTCTCCAGAGTAATTCCCGCTGAAAGGGAACCCTTCTGACGCAGTTCATCAAGGATTCTTGATACCTGGCGTGCATTACGGCCTGTTTCATTCATATCTTTCTTGAAACGGTCTATCTCCTCAATTACGGTTATCGGAATCAGAATGGTATTCTCCTGAAAACGAAACAGGGCTAAGGGGTCGTGAAGAAGGACGTTAGTGTCAAGTACGAAAATTTTCATAGGATCCTTTCCGGTCAGAAACATTTACGACATAAGCTATTAACGCACTTTCAGAGGATGCCCGCCGGTGGAACAGAAAGTTCCGGAGTTGTCAGGACCGAACCCCGACTCCGGTCAACTGCCTTGTCGAAAATCCGTCTTTTCTGACCCTTTACCGTTGACGCTCCCCACCAGTTTCCAATGGCACGAAAATCATCGGTTCCGGCATTGTAGAAATCATAGAGTCCATTAAGAGAAATAGTATTGCCCCAGGCAGCAGAATCGCCGGTATCAGACATAATGCCGACGCCGGTATTCATAAAGATGCGATTACCTGATATTTTCATCCTGGAATGGGCAAGCTGCAGGCCATACTCACGATTCTCGACAATTTTGCTGGCTTCGATGGTTCCCTCGGAACCGGACAGTGCAAGACCGGTACCGTTTTTTGAAAAAGTTGCACCAAATACTTTAATTTTCGAGTCAACGGCTTCAAGAGCACAGGAGGTATTCCTCGAAAAAGAGGAACCTTTCACACTCAAAGATCCGCGGGAAAGTAATATTCCTTTTGTGTTGTCGGAACAGAAAACATCCCGGAGAGAAGCTTCGCTGTCAATCAGGACGTATCCAACCTCAGAATCACTGACACTTCCGCCAATTGCCTGAAACAACGAACCTTGGATACGAATCCCGATTCCACAAGACAGGATACTGGTGTTTTTCAAGGAAATAGTGGAGAAAATGGAATCAAGACCGACAGATGCGCCCTCTATCCGACAATAATCAAGCAGATTATTTTTCTCGCTTCCAAGGACTATGATCCCCCGCCATGAGTCCTGGCTTGTGTCCAAGGTGGCGGCTTTGAATACGATCATCTTATCAGCTATACCCACTGCGGCAATACGCCCTTGAACAACGAGAGCCCCCTCATGATTGCTGTTCTTGTCAGGAACAAAGGAAATTACCGTGCCCGGAACGATATTGAGGGTTGCTTGGGGAGCAATGGTCAGAACGCCTGAGATAAGAACCTTGCCGCTCAAGGTAACATCCTCTTTCAAGACGCTAGTATGATAAGAAGCCGTATACTGTGCACCGGTATCATAGCACACCGGCTTTCTTTCAGCAGGCAAAGGCAAAGGGGCAGTAATCGTCTGACCAGTAGCAGTAAGATGAGAAACAGCCTCATTATCTTTCCCAAGGGAAAAAAGACTTTGTCCACAACCGACGCAGAGGAGAAACGCCAAAAAAAGGAAAATCCTGATGAATGAACCGCAGGGTATCATGAAGTAATCACATTCTGAAGGATGAAACTCACTCGGTCAACCTTCCGTATAAAGCCTGTAAATTCGTACCATACTCCATGATCTTTGTAAATTGATATTACTTGCTCCTATTCTTCATAATTCTCGCCATCCATGTCTTCATATCGCTGTTATCACGTTATTTCAAGTGGTTATACTTTTTCTGTTAATTTGCTTGACACCCCATATATCTTGTGGTTTATTGCATATCATTACACAAAATATAGTATATTTTTACTATTATCTGAATACACTTGGATGAGAGAAGGAGGATTGAGTCGTCATGGTAAAAACAAAAGGTTCCGTTCAGCAACTGCAACTATCGAAGAACGCGATCACTGTACTGGAGAAACGCTACCTGAAACGTGATCATGATGGCAAGGTGCTTGAAAAGCCCGATACAATGTTTCAACGGGTAGCCGGAGCCATAGCTTCCGCTGAACTGAACTTTGCGCCGGATGCTGACGTAGCGGCTCTTACGGGAAAGTTCTACGATATGATGGTCAAGGTCGAATTCCTCCCGAACTCACCGACTCTCATGAATGCGGGGCGTGAACTGGGCCAACTTTCTGCTTGCTTTGTCTTACCCGTAGACGACTCAATTGAAGATATATTCGACGCGGTCAAGAATACCGCCCTCATCCATAAATCCGGCGGAGGAACCGGTTTTTCCTTTTCTCGCCTTCGTCCTGCAAATGACGTGGTAATGTCCACAACCGGCATCTCCAGCGGGCCGATCTCCTTTATGAGAGTTTTTGACATCGCCACCGAAACCATCAAGCAAGGCGGAACCCGTCGGGGCGCAAACATGGGAATATTGCGGGTCGACCATCCGGACATCATGGATTTCATCATGTGCAAATCGGACCAGAGCCAACTCAACAATTTCAATATTTCGGTCGGCCTGACCGAGGCATTCATGAAAGCGGTTGAACACGACGAAGAATATGCCCTGCTCAACCCGAGAAGCGGCGAAGTGGTGGGCACGTTGAATGCGGCAAAAGTTTTCCATCGTATCGTCAAACAGGCCTGGAGCAACGGGGAACCGGGAATTGTCTTTCTGGATCGCTTGAACAGGGACAACCCGACTCCCCACATTGGAGAGATCGAATCAACGAATCCATGCGGGGAGCAGCCTCTCCTTCCCTTCGAGTCGTGCAACCTTGGATCCATCAATCTTGGAAAGATGGTCAAGAACGGGGAAATCGACTGGGAAAAGCTTACCGAGATTATCCACCTCGCAGTCCGCTTCCTTGACAACGTGATCGAAATCAACAACTACCCATTGCCGCAGATCAAGGAAATGACGCGTGGAAACCGGAAAATCGGTTTAGGTGTCATGGGCTGGGCAGACATGCTCATCTCTCTGGGCATACCCTATAACTCGCAAGAGGCCATAGCACTTGGCGAGAAAATCATGAAATTCATCAGCGACGAAGGTCATGCGGCTTCTCGTACCCTGGCTGTTGAGCGGGGACCATTCCCGAACTTTGCCGGCTCGATCTTCGATAAGCCAGGAGCTCCACCGATCAGGAATGCCACCGTAACGACCATCGCTCCAACCGGCACGATATCCATCATCGCAAACTCATCATCCGGTGTCGAGCCCCTATTTGCTGTATCCTACGTGCGACAAGTGCTTGACAATAATATTCTGGTAGAGGTAAATCCCCACTTTGAAAAAGTTGCCAAAGAACGTGGCTTCTATTCGCAAGAACTGATGCAGCGCATTGCCGAGCATGGTACCATCCACGACATGGATGAGATACCCGAAGATGTCCGCAGGGTTTTCGTCACTGCCCATGATATAACCCCGGAGATCCATATCGATATGCAGGCGGCTTTTCAGAGACATACCGATAATGCCGTAAGCAAGACGGTAAACTTCTCAAACGACGCAACCTATGACGATGTGGAAAAGGTCTTCATGCTTGCCTACAAGCTTGACTGCAAAGGAGTAACGATCTATCGCGATGGGTCAAGGGACATGCAGGTCCTCTCCACGGTGAAGAAGGAAGCTGAACCGGTAGCCGTGGATGACAAAAAAGTGATAAAGATCATCAAGCGGGAACGACCGAAAGCGTTGAAAGGCTGGACCTATCAGATGCAGACCGGCTGCGGCCCCCTCTATGTCACCGTCAATGAAGACAGTTCAGGTCTTTTCGAACTGTTCACCACCATGGGTAAGGCTGGAGGATGTGCCGCCTCCCAGTGTGAAGCCATCGGACGGATGGTATCACTTGCATGGCGAAGCGGTGTCCAGGCACGCCAGGTAATCAAACAGCTATTGGGCATCTCCTGCCATGCCACATCGGGTTTCGGCGACAACAAAGTCCTCTCCTGCGCCGACGCGGTTGCAAAAGCCATCCAGGCGCATACGAGACTGAGCGATTCCGAGGTCGACTTTGAAGAAAAACCCTTTGACCGGGGTGCCTGCCCTGAATGTGGCGGAGTCGTTGAGCATGAAGGCGGCTGTTCGGTCTGTCGAGTATGCGGATACAGTGAATGCGCGTAAGCTGAACAACTGCCAGAACACAAAAAAGCCCGCACTTTGCGGGTTTTTTTGTATCTTCATGCTCACAGCGACTTTTCCATTCATCACCTCAAGGGTCACTCAACTTTCACTCTTGAGCCGTAGGGCCTGTTCGTACACCTTTCCCTTCGGGACCCCGGTTTCCTTGACAACCCTGCGCACCGCATCCTTTAGAGTAATCCCTTCGGAAAACAGGTAATTCTGGAGCAATGCAGTCACAGACTCTATTCGAACCGGCAACGGCTCTGCTGAAGGAGATACCAACAGGACAATCTCTCCTTTCAGCTGTCGTCCCTGCAGGGCATCAATAACCGTCGAAACTTTTCCCCTCAGGAGTTCTTCATACAGCTTGGTTATCTCGCGTGCGACAACCACATCCCGGTCCCCAAGAATTTCAGCAATATCCGTGAGAGTCGCCATGAGTCGGGTAGGAGCCTCATAGAGAACCAGTAGACGCCTTTCTTCATTGAGCGAGGTCAGTTTTTCACGTCTTTTGCCTCCCCGATTTGGTAGAAAGCCTTCAAATACAAAAGAGTCGGTCGGAAGTCCGGAAACCGAAAGCGCAGCAACCGCAGCACAGGCTCCGGGAACCGGAACAACAGTAACCCCAGCCGCAACCGCATCCCGAACCAACTGGTAGCCGG
>JAQUHM010000091.1 GCA_028683595.1 Geobacteraceae bacterium
TTGGCAAGCGTCAAAAGCTCCCGCGGCTTACTTGCAGGACGATAGGGAACATACCTTTCGGAACCGATGGCAAGCAGCAGAGCATGAACACCCGTAGCGTCAACTGCATGGACAGCATGTACTCCCGGTATGACGGTCGAAATCAAGGGTGCAGTCAGTTCATGGATAAACGCACCGAACTCGGAATCCTCCTGCGGAGGCCTTCCCACCGTGGTAAATGGCCAGATTGCATCAGGCCGATGAAAGACGCTCTTCACCCTGATTACGGGGAAGTCATGGGTGAGGCTGTAATAACCGATGTGATCGCCAAAGGGACCTTCCGGCAGGGTCCTTTCGGGATCAATTTCTCCGACAATGCAGAAGTCGGCTTCCGCGGGAATCGGCAACAATCCGGGAAGCTGCACCATCCTCACCCTGCGACCTCCAAGTAGGCCGGCAAAGGCAATTTCAGGCATCCCTTCCGGAAGCGGCATGACTGCGGCAACGGTAAGAGCAGGCGGACCACCGACAAAGATATTTACTTGCAGGGGAACACCCAAACGGATAGCCTCGGTATGATGAGCAGCGATTCCGCGGTGGATCTGATAGTGAATCCCGACCTCTTGATCAAGCTGGTAGCGGCCGCCCGAAAGCTGGACACGGTACATCCCCATGTTGGAACGGCGCCAACCAGGTGAAGCGGGGCTCTCGGTGTAAACCTGGGGTAGCGTTACATAGGCCCCTCCGTCATCAGGCCACGACGTCAGCTGGGGCAGATTAGCGATCGTCGTGCTGCTTCCAAGAACCGGCGCATTGCGGACCATCGTGGGGAAAAGGTGGTAGGCGTGCAAGGGGAGAACAGCGGAACCGAGAGGATCACGCAAGAAAGACAAAGGGTCCTTCCTGAATCCGGCAATATTTTCCATCGCCTTCAGTGTGTCCCGGAACAGGAAACGGATCCTATCGCGGGTACCGAAAAGATTGGCGAGCATCGGGAATTCACATCCCTTTACTAGGGTAAAGAGGAGTGCAGGGCCACCTGCTCGATACACTCTCCGCTGAACTGCTCCCACCTCTAAAAAGGGGGCGATCTCCCGGTCAATGCGGATCAGTTCACCGTGGCGCTCAAGGTCATGGACACACTCTTGAAGATTGCGGTACCCCATTAAAAATCTCCGTTTCCCTTTCTTACAGCGGAGTTAACTGGCAGGGCACTCCGAAAATGCCGATCGATCTCAGCGGAGACGCTCCGCATCATCTCCCTTTTCGTGCTCTTCCTGCTCGCGAATTCTCTTCTGCCGTGCCGTTACAAAAAGATAATACACGATAAGAAACGGCATGGTAGAAATACTCGCCTCGAAGTTCCCCTGATACAGCTGATAGGTTCCGAAGCTGATCACCAGCAGGATAAACACTATCTGAATTATTGCGGCTATTTTTCGATTCATGGCTAAATGGACGCTCCTCTTACTATCGGCAAAGCTATACAGGGTTCAGTAGTGACTATTCAACCTAATCTGGACCGTTGGCAACAAAGTCTTCCATCCCCGTGTGGCTCTGCCGGGTGTCCAAGGTTTTATAATCTGGATTATCGAGTATACTCACAGGGATGACACTTTTGAATCGTATAAAATAATTTCATTCAAAATGGCAAAAAACAGGACTACCGGGAGATTTAAACGCATCAGGGGCGAGTATAACCCGCCCCTGATGCGTTTGTCCTTCGATGCAATGCCGTCCAAAGTTCATTTTCACTTGGCAGCCATCATTTATTCTGCAGGAATTCCCTGCCAAATGGCGACATCTCTCGCAACCGCTGAATGACAGGGGGCATCTCCCTGATGATAGTACTGATTTGATCATCGGTAGAAAAACGGGAGAGAGAGAAACGAATTGAACCATGGGCGCAGGTAAAAGGTACTCCCATAGCGCGAAGCACATGGGAGGGCTCCAATGATCCGGAAGTACAGGCGCTTCCCGATGAGGCACAGATCCCCTTCTCGTTGAGAAGGAGCAGAATCGCCTCACCTTCAACGAATTCAAACGCAACCGAGGTTGTGTTCGGCAAACGCACGGCAGCGCCTCCGTTCACCCGAACATTCGGAATCAGGTGAAGGATTTCAGACTCAAGACGATCCCGCAGCGCTTTAACCTTGGTATTTTCCTCTTCGAGGAACTCACCGGCAAGTTCACATGCCTTCCCCAGCGCAATAATTCCGGCAGTGTTTTCAGTCCCTGCCCGACGGCTTCTCTCCTGGTGTCCCCCTACCATAAACGGCCGGAAGGGCACGCCCTTGCGGAGATAAAGTGCCCCTACTCCCTTCGGTGCATGCAGTTTGTGGCCGGAAAGAGACAACATGTCCACGGTCGAGGTTGCCATATTCATAGGGATCTTCCCAACCGCCTGCACAGCATCGGTATGAAAGAGCGCCCCCTTCTCCTTGACAATGGCACCGATTTCCTCAATGGGAAAAACGACACCTGTTTCATTATTGGCATACATAATGGAAACAATGGCAGTGTCTTCGTCAACAACTGCGCGAAGTTCATCAAGGTCCAGGTTGCCGTTAACATCCACCGAAAGTTCCGTAACGCGGTATCCACGCTTTGAAAGATTACGGCAGGGAGTAAGCACCGCAGGATGTTCTACTCTGGTAGTTACAATGTGACGCTTTTCCGGAAAGATCTCAAGGGCTGACCGAAGCGCCGAATTGTTGCTTTCCGTCCCGCAGGCCGTAAAAATGATCTCCTCAGGAAGAGCGCCCAGAATTGCAGCCGTGCGCTTTCTAGCCTCATCGATCTTTTTCTGCACCTGACCACCGAAAAAATGCATGGAGCTTGGATTCCCGTACAGTTCGCAGAAATAGGGTCGCATTTCTTCAAAGACAGCCTCATCGACCTTGGTGGTTGCATTGTTGTCAACGTAGACTACCTTCATCCCTCGACCTCCTCAACCTTGATATCCTCGGCAACAAATTCACGCAGCTTCTGCTCCACAAATTTGGCGGTATGACCGGATGAGACACAGCCTGCGCATGCCTTCCGGAAAGCGATCTGGACGGTACTTCCAGCAATATCGATGAGCTCGAGATCTCCACCATCTGCCCACAGCTGCGGGCGAACTTCTTTTTCAAGGATATCCTGGATAAGCTGCATCTTGCGAAGGTTGGTGAGTTTCTCCGGACGTTTGCGCTCCTCCTTAGGCTGATCCCCCATAACCTCGGCAATAAGCTCAGTAATCTTCGGAATACATCCACCACAACCACCACCAGCCTTTGTGAAATGGGTAACCTGCTCAGCAGTGTGCAGCTTATTGTCGCTGATTACTTTTTTCAGAAACAAATCGGTAATACCGAAACACTTGCAAACAACCTCGCCCTCCATTTCAGGATGAAGGTGGTCATGATCATGACCGGGAACCGGCCCACCACGATACTTGGCAATAGCAACTTCAAGGGCTTCCTGGCCCATTACCGAACAATGCATCTTCTCTTCGGGGAGTCCGCCGAGGAAATCTGCAATTTCCTGATTGGAAACCTCAAGAGCTTCATCAAGGGTCCTTCCCTTGATTATTTCGGTAAGAGCAGATGATGACGCAATGGCGCTGGCACAACCAAAGGTCTGGAACTTTGCATCGATAATACGTTCTTTCTGTTCATCAAGCTTCAGGTAAAGTTTCAATGCATCACCGCAGGCAAGACTCCCGACTTCACCCACTGCATCTGCATCGGGTATCTCGCCGACATTGTGCGGATTCAAGAAATGTTCACGAACCTTGTCTGTATAATCCCACATACTAACCTCCAAAAGGCTGATTATTTTTATCTATAAGAATCTATTTGGTCTACTGCCCAGAAATGCTATTTCATACATGAATCCAGGTTTCTTCCAAAAGTACTAGCGCAGGATAAAATCCCTGGCGGCACTCATGAGCGCCTTCAGCTTTTCCTCTGAGGATGACTCCCCGTAAAGACGCACTACCGGTTCCGTGCCCGACTTGCGAAAGAGGACCCAACTACCATCGGCCAGAACACACTTAGTGCCATCAATGGTTACCAACCTGTCAACCTTGATGCCGGCAAATGCAGCAGGGATTGCCCCCATTTTATCTGAAAAGCCCTTGTCCAGTTCAGAAGAAAGGGTAATATTCTCTCTCTTTGTGACATAACGCCCAACCTCTGCATAGAGACGTTCAAGAAGCTCTCGTAATGAACGACCCTCCCGAGCCACCATTTCAGCTACCAGAAAACATGCCAGAATTCCGTCCTTCTCGGGCACATGCCCCCGAATCGAAAGCCCAGCGCTCTCCTCTCCTCCAATGATGATTTTGTCCTGACTGATGAGTTCCCCAATGTATTTAAATCCAACGGGCGTTTCATAAAGCTTTATACCGTGTTTCTTCGCAACTGCATCAACCAGATGTGAAGTTGCAACACTCCTGGCAACTCCACCATGCTCTCCCTTGGCCCTCACCAGGTAATCAAGCAGAAGAGCGATGATGTAGTTCGGTTCGATATAGGTCCCGTCTTCATCGACAATACCGAATCGGTCGGCATCGCCATCAGTTGCTATTCCGAGCCGGATGCCCGGGTCACCTTTCACCAGAGCAATCAGATCCGGAATATACTTCTCTGCAGGTTCTGGCGGAAATCCACCGAAATAAGGATCAGAATGATTATTGATCAATCGCAGGGGAACGTTATGCCGTAAAAGTGGTTCATCTAGGTACCCGCGCCCAGCGCCGTATAGAGGATCAACGGCAATTCCTCCTATAGTGGCAATGGCACTGAAATCGATTTTTCTTTCAAGATCCTCCAGGTAAGAACTACGAGGATCAATGGAAAGCACAAGCCCCTTATCGATCAATGCAGACAGCGTGTCATACTCGGCACGATCATCCCCGGTCGCGTCTTGAATCCTGCGTTCTATGTCCCGAGTCGTCTCAGGAAGCGCTGGCCCTCCCCACGAAGGTGAAAACTTTATCCCATTATAGTCATAAGGATTATGACTTGCAGTAAAATTAACCGCACCGGCGGTTTTTTTTTGCAGAATCACTTGGGAAATTACAGGCGTAGGCGTGTCACGGTCACAAAGATAGGCTTTAACTCCTGATCCGGCAAGCACCCTGGCAGCCTCTTGCGCGAATCGCTGCCCCATGAAGCGGCTGTCATAGCCCACAACAAGGCCTTTTCCCCGCTCTCCCCCAGCAATCACATGATCGGCTATCGCGCGAATCACTTTTCGTACATTCGAAAAAGTGAAATCCTCGCAGAGGACTCCACGCCAACCCGAAGTGCCAAAGACAATACGTTCCATGTATCCTCCTGTGAAGTTCAGCTATTTCATGGAATTCATTGTAACAGTACAGAAGGCTTTCCAAGCATCAGGATGTGAAAGAATACCAGCATCCAGATACCGGAAATACCGCCAGAGGCAGGACATGCGGCAAGCCAGGGGACAGGTTTAAACCTGTATTTAAGGGTAATATACTTGGTATTCGCGAGTCAAGGGAAAGCACTTTAATCAGGGATTTTTCTTATTGACTTTTTTCTTTCAAAATTGCTACAGTGGCCTAAGTGATATGATTACGGACGAAAAAGAGGAGGACATACAATGCAGTGTCAAACGGTACTCCCAGGTACCGAGTGTACTTTCTGGGGTAAACAGGGTTGCATTTTTAGCGGAGGCTCCTGCCAAACCATCGTGGAGAATTGTGAAGGTTGTGAAAGAATTGTCGATGGATCGATTGGCAAGGTCTGTAGCGCATACCCAGCCCCGGAAAAGAAGTGGACCTCCGGTATCTGCAACTTTGCTACCCATGTAAAGATCGAGATTAAGACTGAAGACCTTAAAGTCAACCCGCTTAAGGCCTCCAAGAAAGCTGCAGGCAAGAAGTAGTAATCCAGCCTTTCAGGAAGTCGCGGTTACAGGGGGAAGGATCAGCTTCCCCCTTTTTGCGTCTCTTAGAAGAATCGGATAGCCGGTTCCCTCTCCAAAATGCCAATCTCTCTAGCGGACTGGAAGAATGTCTTTACTCCTTCCAGATGCCATGGCGTCAGATCATACGATATGGTCTTCCAGTAATCAAGTAGAGCATCCGGCTCCATCCAGTTATACTCCGTAGACACTGAAACCAATTCCCCCAAAGATGAAACTGCAATTCGCTTTGCATCAAGCAAATCGGCTCGCACACGTGCGGACTCCCACGGCAACTTGCTAACCACGTCATCTCGTATCATCCATAGCGCGAAGACAAATGGAAGCCCGGTAAGGGAAAACCAAAGTTCTCCAAGATCGTACTGGTACAAGTCGGGAAACCTCAAACTCCACTTAAGTGCAGTATCGCCAATTACAAGTATCGCTGGGCAAGTATCACCCACAGCAGAGGATTCATCAACTACTACCGGGATAAATTCATTTGTGAATCGGTAGAACTTTTGGAGGATGATTTTGAGGAGGGCAATTGAGGTCTCCGACTCAACGGTAAGACCGATACGTGTACTATCGAGTTTTTCGAGGGGAAGACGGGAAAAAAGCTTGACGCTTTTTACCGGACCAACGGAGCTTATGGAAAGACCTGGGATAAGGCGTAGAGTCTGTGCAGATCGAGCATATGCAATGGAAGAAGATGGACAGAGGTCTATGTCTCCGGCCAGAAGTTGCTGGTTAAGTGCAGAAGGTGTCCCTCGGACAAAACGATAGGCGCTGCAATCAAAGTTCTTCCGTAGTGCTGAGAAAATGGGAAAACAGTTAGCATAGTCAATCTGTCCGATACAAAGGCCCACGGATTCCCGTCCCCTTACCCCAAACCGCTAATGATTATACTCAGTCAAACTCTTCCAGAGCTTCAGCATACTCTTCAGCGGAAAGAAGCAGGGTTAATTCTTCCGGGTCGTCCAAAGAAATAACCATGATCCAGCCGCTATCATAAGGATCCTCGTTCAGAAGTGCCGGATTATCGAGCAACTCTTCATTCAGTTCCAGAACCGTACCGGTAAGCGGTGCATACATTTCTGCAACCGTTTTTCTCGCCTCGATTGAACCGAAAGAGTCCTCTTGTTGAATTTCATCACCTGCTTCGGGGAGTTCAATGGAGGTAATTTTTCCCAGTTCACTCTGGGCATAGTCGGTGATGCCAATAACTGCCTTCCCACCCTCGACTCTCACCCAAATATGTTCTTTAATGTATTGCAATTCTTCCGGGAAGTCCATACTACTCCAACACCATCCTTTCGAGGAATCCGGTATCCAGATGCCCTTCAATGAAGTCCTTATTGGACAAAACTCTCTTATGAAACGGGATCGTAGTTTTAATACCCTCAATTAAATACTCATCAAGAGCCCGCAGCATTCGCCGAATTGCATCTTCCCTCGTATCAGCATGTACGATCAGCTTGGATATGAGTGAATCGTAATAGGGAAGCACAGTGTACTGATCATAGACAAAAGAATCGACACGAACTCCGAGCCCCCCCGGGGTATGGTAGGAGGTAATTTTACCAGGACTCGGCGTAAACTTAAAGGGATCCTCTGCATTTATTCGGCATTCAATCGCATGACCTTTAATTTTAACATCGCTTTGCTTGTATCGAAGCTTCAGACCAGCGGCAGATCGTATCTGCTCACGAACAATATCAATCCCGGTGACCATCTCGGTAACTGGGTGCTCCACCTGGATTCTGGTATTCATTTCCATAAAATAGAAATTACTCTCGGAATCCAGCAGAAACTCCACTGTCCCGGCGCTGTTATAATCTACAGCTTTTGCTGCCCGGACTGCAGCATCCCCCATGACAGCACGGAGCTGTGGCGTCAGGACAGAGCAGGGAGCCTCCTCTATCAACTTTTGATGCCTACGCTGTATGGAGCAATCTCTTTCGCCAAGATGGATAACGTTACCGTGCTTATCCCCCAGAATTTGTATTTCAACGTGTCGAGGCTGCTGACAATACTTTTCTATATATACTTCGGGGTTCCCGAATCCCGACTGGGCTTCCGCCCTGGCAGTAGCAAAAGCGTTCGGCAGGGCAGCCGGTGAGTGGACAATTTTCATACCCCTGCCGCCCCCGCCAGCTGACGCCTTGATAATGACGGGAAAACCAATTTTCTTTGCAACCTTGACCGCTTCGTTCACATCCTGCACGGCATCCTTTGTCCCGGGAAGTATCGGCACGTTCTGCTCGATCATTGCCTGCCGTGCACTAATCTTGTCACCCATCAGACGCATGCTTTCGGATGTAGGGCCAATGAACGTGATGCCGCAGTTCTCGCAGATTTCTGCAAAAGCGGCATTCTCCGCCAGAAAACCGTATCCTGGGTGAATGGCTTCTGCATCAGTCAATTCTGCGGCACTTATAATCGCATTAACATTCAGATAGCTCTGGAGGCTTGATGGCGGCCCGATGCAGACGCTTTCATCTGCCAGCTTGACATGAAGAGATTCACTGTCTGCAGTTGAATAAACAGCAACAGTCTTGATTCCCAATTCCTTGCAAGCCCTGATAATCCGCAAAGCTATTTCACCACGATTTGCTATGAGTATTTTATGAAACATCCAATAATCTCCAATAGGGAGAGAGCATACTGCCAGTCTGGTTTCAATTGAAAAGAAGTACCGAGCTTCTGGATATTATAGCGGCTCCACCAGAAACAGTGTCTCACCATATTCGACCGGTTGTGCATTTTCCTTGCAGATTTTCACAATCTTGCAACGATACTCTGCCTCAATCTCATTCATCAGCTTCATTGCCTCAACAATACAAAGGATTTGCCCCTTTTCAACGGTTTGACCAACCTCAACATAGGAAGGAGATTCGGGTGAAGGTGCATGATAGATGGTGCCGACAATAGGTGAGGTAATCGCCTGCGTAACATCCTGCTCCACTGTTGCCGTCTGGTCAACCGGCTGTAGATGCGGTGATAACGCTGCAACCGGAGCCGACATTTGCTGTTGAAAGGTCATCGGCTGAGTAGCAGCATAATTTACCAGTTCAACACTCTTGCCTCTCTGAATCTTAATCTTTTCAGCACCGGACTCCAGCTCAAACTCAGTAATGTCGGTTTCGGTGACCATCTTTATGAGAGATTTGATATCCTTGATATCCATTTGTTTCTCCTTTTTGAAGGTCCACGCCGGAGCAATAGGACCCGCTTTCATAACGGAAGAAAACTCTTCCGTCCTGTGCTTTTAGAGTGTCATTAAATCCTTAGGAACTCGTGAAAGAAGGCGACATCCGTCAGAGGTTGCGACCACCATATCCTCAATTCTGACACCACCCCACCCTGGAATATAGATGCCAGGCTCAATCGTAAATACCATTCCTTCGAGCACGACATCCTCACTGCGGAAGGATACGAGCGGCTTTTCATGTATGTCCAAACCGACACCATGCCCAAGACCATGGCCGAAATAGTCACCATAACCCTGTTTAGTGATGTATTCGCGAGCAACCGAGTCGATGTCCTTACATTGCACACCAGGTTTGACAGCATCAAATGCGATGTCATGAGCATCTTTTACAATCTGGTATATTTTGCGCTGCTGTTCATCAGGCTTACCAAATGCTACCGTTACCGTCTCGTCGGAATTGTACCCCTCGAGCAGTGCGCCAAAATCTATGGTAACCAATTCACCACGGCATAGTGGCTTCGATGTTGCCCTGCCATGCGGGAGAGCTCCCCTCTCGCCAGAAGCAACGATAAAATCAAAAGCTTTGTCATCAGCCCCAGCACTGCGCATGGCAAACTCTAGGCGGAGAGCAATATCTTTTTCCGTATCTCCAGGCTGAATCGTCTGCAAGATGTTGAGTAAGGCTTCCGAAGCAAGCTTAGCAGTTTTCCCCAGACACTCAATCTCGCGAGAGTCTTTAATCACCCGCAACAAAGTTACTTCAGCAGCCATCTGGAAAACACGGACTGTTGGAAGGTGTTTAACCATTTCATTATAGAACGAAACTGTCACCCTTTCAGCTTGAATGCCTAAAGAACTCAAGGCATATTCTGAAAGAAGGGAGGAAAGAGCCGTCTTTTTCTCTCGAAACTCAACAACAGTGAGTCCTGACGTCTCCGCCTTTGCTTGGGCAGTATACCGGGAATCGACCAAGAGAAAGGTTTCTGCTCGTGTCAATAGCAGTAACCCCTCGCTTCCGGTAAATCCTGAAAGATACCGCATATCCTTCATATCCGAAACAAGTATAGCGTCTATATCAAAACGCTGCAGCAATTCCCTAGCTGCAGCGACCCTGTTTTTTAGCACAAGCCCTCTCGCATTACAATCATTTTTTCCCGGAAAATCCGGCCTTTTAACAGGCTAAATGCTTCATTTTTAGCATCAATCCGGAGATTTCAGCAAATCATGATTTATTCTGTTGCCTAAGGAAACAGATCAGAGCACGCAGGCCTAGCAGATAACTGTCAGGGCCAAATCCTGAAATCTGGCCGACTGCAACTGGGGCAATATAACTATGACGTCGAAACTCCTCGCGCTTGTGAATATTGGAGAGATGAACCTCTACCGTTGGTAAGGCAACAGCGGAAAGAGCATCACGAATCGCAACGCTGGTGTGGGTATAGGCAGCAGGGTTGATGAGTATTCCTTGAAAAACGCCCCTGGCCGCCTGGATAGAATCAACAATTGTACCTTCTGAATTGGACTGGACAACAGAAATATCACATGCCAGTTCAGCGGCCAGTTGCGTAAGAGCAGCAGTAATGTTGTCAAGGGTAAAGGTTCCGTAGACTTCCGGTTCGCGAGTTCCAAGAAGGTTCAGATTCGGACCGTGTATTACTAAAATCTTCATAGGAGTCCCAAGTACTTCAGAGCGGTTATTCTGAAAAAGAATTTGTCGTGTTTATCCTGCAGACTCTGCAAATACACCTGATGACGGTGCAAAGCCAGAGGACAATTATTGGAGTATCCCCAGTATGCGAGAAGATTGATGTCGCAGGACATATCTTCCTTTACCGTAATTGCCGTCAACGAGCAGGGCAAGTATCACAAACAAATCGTCATCAAGAATACGAATAATTACGCGGGTGACATCAGTATTGATCGAAATTTCTTCCATTAACCCTGAACCAAGAACGTCCACGGCTTTCCTGATTTCTTTTAATACAGTAGCATATTCCACCGATAATACCTGCAAGTCGATGGGTGACCCCTCTTTGATATATTCATCAAGCGGAATTCCATCATAACCCATCACTATCGCGCCGAGCGCACCATCAACATTCTCAACAATCTCCTGCAAAACAGTCTTTATCGACATTCTTTTCGCCTCCTGATAGCATCAAGCCATAGTCCCAGCAAATCGAGGATATTCTCATTCCGAACCTGGCCATTGGGGGACAAGCACGCGGAATCATCACCAGAGAGATCGGCCGAAGAGGCACCCAAAGTTAAACCTGAGTCCGCTATTCCCGAACTGCCGAACATTCCTGACACTGGTGAATGAGCAGTTTCTTTCCCCAGGCGAATCGACAGGTCAGTGACCCGCTCTTTAAGCCGTTGGCTCTCCGGGTCTTTGTTCAATAGATCCGTATAGACTTCCAGGGCCTTCTCGAAAAATCCCTGTCCTTCATACAGTTCTGCAAGAGTAACGGTCGCCAAGGGGAGTATCCCGGATTCGGCAGCAGGCACTTCATCTTCCGACAGAGTATCCCCGGCTGAACTCGATCCGACGCGAGCGTCCGCATGGTCTCCGAATGCATACGAATCCTCAAGGTCACGTGAAAAGGATGTCTGCTCAGCGTCAATCGAATCAGTGGCATCGGAAGCTCCTGCGCCAGCCGTATCTTCCGTCAAATTCAAAGCAGGGGAAGAAAGAAGAGCATCGTCCTTGGT
>JAQUHM010000092.1 GCA_028683595.1 Geobacteraceae bacterium
GGCGTGTTGGGACGGGATTCGGCGGTAGAGATCGTTGCTTCTTCTTGCTAATTCATGTACCGTTATAGCGAATGAACATTCATTCTTTGAAAGTTTTCCCACAATACAATTCGATCAAATACACTCCAAGGATTGACCATGTTAACCATTTTCGTAATTTCACTGGTGGTTGTATGGGCACTATTTGCCATCATCGCCTTTCTAAGAAAGAGTTCCTGACCGGTAGCCCTGCCGGTTCCAAACACAGAAAACAACTACCCAGCCAAAGGCTGGCAATTAATTCTCACGATAGAGGTAAGTATGCAAGCAACGTACAGAGTAAAAGTGATCACCGTAGCGGGACTGCTGATGACCGGCATACTGATGAGCGGATGCGGCAAGAAAACGACTGCCGGACCGCCTCCAAGCGGACCTCCCGAGGTTGGAGTGGTAGAGGTGAAACCGCAGCGTGTTACTCTCACCACGGAATTGTCAGGCCGGACATCGCCCCACCTGATCGCCGAAGTGCGCCCCCAGGTGGGAGGGATAATCCAGAAGCGCCTGTTCACCGAAGGCTCGGACGTAAAAGCGGGGCAGGTGCTCTACCAGATCGACCCGGCCAGCTATCGGGCAGCCTTTGCCAGTGCCAAGGCCACACAAGCCAGGGCCGAAGCAAATCTGATCCCGGCCCGGCTGAAGGCCGAACGATTCAGGGATCTGGTGAAGATCAATGCCGTCAGCCAACAGGACTATGATGATGCCTATGCGTCGCTCAAGCAGGCCGAGGCCGATGTTGCCGCCACCAAGGCTGCGGTGGAAACAGCTCAAATCAATCTGGCTTATACCAGGGTGACCGCTCCCATCTCCGGCCGGATCGGTCGCTCGACTGTAACCGACGGCGCCTTGGTCACCGCCAGCCAGACCGCGGCGCTCGCCACCATCCAACAGCTCAGTTCCATGTATGTCGATGTCACCCAGTCCAGTGCTGAGTTGTTGCGTCTGAAGCAGAACCTGGCCAGCGGCCTGGTGAAAAACAACGGGGCATCTCAAGCGCGGGTTAAGCTGGTACTGGAAGACGGCAGCGCCTATCCGTTGCCGGGCACCCTTAAGTTCTCGGAGGTCACCGTTGACCAGAGTACCGGTTCCATTACCCTGCGGGCGATCTTTCCGAACCCGAAACAAACCCTGCTGCCTGGCATGTTTGTCCGCGCCATCCTTGAGGAAGGGGAAAGCCCGCAGGCGATCCTGATTCCGCAGCGGGGGGTGACCCGCGATCCGGCCGGCAATGCCATGGTTTTGCTGGTGGGGGACGGTGAGAAGGTGGTGTCGCGGACTATCAAGGTTGCACGGACCGTAGATGACAACTGGCTGGTCAGTAACGGACTTGCCGCAGGAGACCGTGTCATCCTCGATGGCGTCCAGAAGGCACGTCCCGGGACAACTGTCAAGGCCGTACCGTTCGGCAGCAAGCCGACTACAGCCCCTGCCACAGCTGCTCAGCCCGCCACAGCGAAAAAATAAAGGAGACCCTTCCATGCCACGGTTTTTCATCAACCGCCCGATCTTTGCCTGGGTGATTGCCATAATCATTATGCTGGCCGGCCTTTTGGCAATCAAAACGTTGCCGGTTTCCCAATACCCCCCCATCGCTCCGCCGCAGATCACCATCAACGCCACGTACCCGGGGGCCTCGGCCCAGACCGTGCAGGACACGGTCACACAAATCATCGAGCAGAAGATGAACGGGATCGACCACCTGATCTACATGTCCTCAACCAGCGACTCGTCCGGGGCGGTGGCCATCAACCTGACTTTCAAGGCCGGCACCGACCCCAATATGGCACAGGTACAGGTCCAGAACAAGCTGCAGCTGGCCACGCCTCTCCTGCCCCAGATTGTGCAACGGCAGGGCATAGCCGTGGTCAAGTCGACCAAAAACTTTCTGGTTATCCTCGGTCTCGTCTCGGAGGACGGCTCCATGAGCCGCTACGATCTGACCGACTATATGGTGGCCAACATTCAGGACATCATCAGCCGAGTCGAAGGGGTTGGTGAAGTGCAGGTCTTCGGCTCCCAGAATGCCATGCGGATCTGGTTACACCCCGACAAGCTCAACAATTACAAACTGACCTCCAGTGACGTGGTAACGGCACTCCAGGCCCAGAATGCCCAGGTCTCGGCAGGACAGTTTGGCGGCACCCCGGCTGCCCAGGGGCAGCAGTTGAACGCCACCATCACCGCGCGGACCCTGCTCCAGACTCCGGAGCAGTTCGATGCCATTATCCTCCGCACTAACAGTGATGGCTCCACGGTACGGCTTCAGGATGTGGCCGACTGCAAGGTCGGCACCGAAAACTACGACATGCAGGCGCGATACAAGGGCCAGCCGGTAGCGGCCATGGCACTCAGGCTGGCTTCCGGTGCCAATGCCCTGGATACCGCCGAGCGGGTCAAGGCCAAGATGGAAGAGCTGTCGAAATTCTTCCCCCACGCCATGAAGGTGGTCTATCCCTATGACACCACACCGTTTGTCAAGATTTCTATTGAAGAGGTAATTCAGACCCTTCTAGAAGCGATCCTGCTGGTTTTCCTGGTAATGTTCCTCTTCTTGCAGAATATCAGGGCCACCCTGATCCCGACCATCGCGGTGCCGGTTGTTCTGCTGGGCACTTTGGGGGTGCTGTCGGCCACCGGTTTTTCCATCAACACCCTGACCATGTTCGCCCTGGTGCTGGCCATCGGCCTGCTGGTGGACGATGCCATCGTCGTAGTGGAGAACGTGGAACGTATCATGAGCGAGGAAGGACTGTCGCCCCGTGAGGCGACCATCAAGTCCATGGGGCAGATCACCGGGGCACTCTGGGGGATCGCACTAGTGCTGTCGGCCGTGTTCGTACCCATGGCTTTTTTCGGCGGATCCACCGGCGTTATCTATCGCCAGTTCTCCATTACCATCGTTTCGTCCATGATCCTCTCGGTGCTGGTGGCCATGATCCTGACCCCCGCTCTCTGCGCCACCCTGCTGAAGCCGGTGGCGAAAGGGCACACCGCCGGAGAAAGCGGCTGGTTCAAAGGTTTCTTCCGCTGGTTCAACTGGTGGTTCAACCGGGGAAGCCAGGGGTATCAGTCATTAGTCGAACGAATGCTCGGCAAGACCGGTCGCTATCTGGTCATCTACGGAGCGATCGTCGCGGTCATGGCCCTGTTCTTCCTGCGCATGCCCACCGCCTTTCTGCCGGAGGAGGACCAGGGGTTCATTATCTGTCAGGTACAATTGCCGGCCGGGGCCACTCAGGAACGGACAATAAAGGTCCTCGAGCAGATCGAGCACCACTTTCTGGTAGCGGACAACAAGGCTATCGACTCGCTGATAACGGTCGCCGGCTTCAGTTATGCCGGACGGGGTCAGAACATGGGCCTTGCCTTTGTCAAATTGAAAGACTGGAAGCTTCGCAAAACCGAGGACCTGCGTGCGCCGGCCATTGCCCTGCGAGCCATGGGGGCCTTCTCAAAATACCGGGACGCTCTGGCCTTTGCCTTTACGCCGCCAGCAGTGATCGAGCTGGGGCAGGCCAACGGTTTCGATCTGCAGTTGCAGGACCGAGCCGGGCTTGGTCACGAAAAACTCATGGAGGCGCGCAACCAGCTCCTGGGTCTGGCGGCTCAAAATCCGGCGCTGGTGGCGGTGCGCCCCAACGGTCAGGACGATACCCCGCAGTTCAAACTCGATATTGATGATGTGCGGGCCGGCGCGCAAGGAGTCTCCATGGCGGACATCAACAGCATTCTTGCGACCGCCTGGGGGAGCTCCTACGTCAACGACTTCATCCAGAACGGCCGGGTCAAAAAAGTCTATGTACAGGCCGATGCGAAAAATAGGATGCTGCCGGAGGATATTGGTACATGGTATGTCCGCAACAGCAGCGGCGAGATGGTGCCCTTCTCCGCCTTTGCCACTGCCCACTGGCAATACGGCTCGCCGCGTCTGGAGCGCTATAATGGTTTCCCTTCCGTGGAGATCTTGGGTCAGGCCGCCCCGGGCAGGAGTTCCGGCGAAGCGATGCGGGAGATGGAGAAGATCGCCGCTCAGCTTCCGTCCGGGATCGGTTACGAGTGGACCGGCCTCTCCTATGAAGAACGGATGGCCGGCGCCCAGGCCCCGGCGCTCTATGCCATCTCGCTACTGGTGGTGTTTCTTTGCCTTGCTGCACTCTACGAAAGCTGGGCGATCCCCTTCTCTGTCATGCTGGTGGTTCCGCTTGGGGTTGTCGGCGCGGTGCTGGCGGCAACGTCACGCAGCTTCGCCAACGACGTCTACTTCCAACTCGCCATCCTGACGACTGTCGGACTGTCCGCCAAAAATGCCATCCTTATCGTGGAGTTTGCCAAGGAGCAGATGGAACACGGCATGGGTCTTGTCGAGGCTACCCTGGAAGGGGCCCGCCTGCGCCTGCGTCCGATCCTGATGACCTCCCTGGCCTTTTTCTTCGGCGTACTGCCGTTGGCCATTAACAAAGGTGCTGGTTCCGGAGCCCAGAACGCCATGGGCACCGCGGTAAACGGCGGCATGATAACCGGTACGGTGCTGGCGATCTTCCTGGTGCCGGTTTTCTTCGTGGTAGTGCGGCGGCTCTTTCCTGCCAAAGCAGCCGTGCCAAAGCCTGTCCAAAATACTGACATCGTCCCGTCTCCGGAGGTACCCTGATATGAACCGCACCTGGATTTTATTACCTGCCCTGGCTATCTGCCTGACAGGTTGCACCATGGCCCCTAAATACGTCAGACCGGAAGCACCGGTTCCGAATTCCTGGCCGAAAGGCCCCTCCTACAAGGAGGTAACCGGCGCATCATCCACCAAGGCGCTCGCCGACGTTCCCTGGCAAGAATTTTTTGTCGACCCGCGGTTGCAGAAACTGATTGCTCTGGCCCTGGATAACAACCGCGATCTGCGGCTTGCGGCCTTGAACATCGAAAGATCCCGTGCCCAGTATCAGATTCAACGCTCTGATCTTTTCCCGAAGGTTGATGGCAATGCCAGTGGTACTTTTCAACGTCTGGCGGAAGACTTCTCAGGTACGGGAACCCCCACAAATATCCATCAGCACAATCTTGGACTCGGCATCAGTTCCTATGAATTGGACCTGTTCGGTCGGGTGCAGAGCCTTAAGGATCAGGCGCTGGAGCAGTTCCTTGCTACCGAACAGGCGCGACGCAGCGTGCAGATCAGCCTGGTTTCCGAAGTCACCGCCAACTATCTTGCCTTGGCCGCCGATCGTGAGCATTTGCAACTCGCCAAAGAAACGCTGGAGAATCAACAGTCCTCCTACCGGCTCATCCGGAGCCGTTTCGAGGCTGGAATCTCATCCGCTCTAGATCTGCACCAAGCTCAAACCAGCGTGGACTCGGCTCGGGTGGACATTGCCCGCTACACAACCTTCACCGCCCAGGACGAAAACGCTCTGTATCTGGTAGTCGGGTCTCAGGTCCAGGAAGACCTTTTGCCCAGCGCTCTTTCCGAAACCCTCACCGCTCTGAAAGATCCGGCCCCCGGCCTTCCGTCCGACGTCCTGCTCAGCCGCCCGGATATCCTCCAGGCCGAGAACCTCCTCAAGGGGGCTAATGCCAACATTGGTGCGGCACGGGCAGCCTTTTTCCCTCGCATTACCCTGGTTTCTTCCGTAGGTTTCGGAAGTGATGACTTGGCAAATCTCTTCACGTCCGGCTCCTTTGCCTGGAAATTTGCTCCGCAGATTTCTCTTCCCATCTTTGACGGCGGCAGCAATCGGGCAAATCTGAAGGTGGCAGTGGTGGATCGCGACATAGCTGTAGCCCAGTACGAAAAGGCCATCCAGACAGCCTTTCGCGAAGTGGCTGACGCTTTTGCCCGGCGGGGAACCATTGACGACCAACTGACGGCGCAGCAGTCCCTCACCAACGCCACCTCCGAGAGCTATCGACTGTCCCTGGCACGTTATGAAAAAGGGGTCGACAGCTACTTGACCGTGCTCGACTCCCAGCGGTCTCTGTATAGCGCCCAGCAGGACCTGATCAATGTTCGTCTTGCGCGCCTCCTTAACCTGGCAACGCTCTACAAGGTGCTCGGCGGTGGTGCGTAGGGGGGATGTTTTTATCCAACAGTAAACGCTGCAACAGTCGCACAGCGGCGTGAAAGGGAGGATATGTCTGGCACTAAGGCTCCCTAAGGCCAATTCGGGAGGCTGGACTGAATGAAGGTTCGTACTCGTCTTGAGACAACTGAACCTTAGAGGAATAACAGATAGCAATGCGTGCATTGAGGAAAGAACTGTCACCCATTGCTTTTGGAATCATCAAACGATTACATCCTGGTGAAGCGCCTCGCCCTTTCCAAATTGGAAACTTCGACCTTCTCACAATGTTCCCTGATTTGCGTCATATACACTCCGAATTCCGGATCTGCCCGCCAGGCATCTATGCTTTCTTCATCATCCCAGCAAAACAGGGTGACAAATCGACTATTTTTTGTCAGATCCCGAAAAAGCGTAATTTCACTGACTGACGAATAATTCTCAATCGTCCATTCTGCAACCGCCTCCACAGCCACGATAAAGTCACTCTCCTGCCCTTGCTTGACGATGAAACTCCCTGATGTGTACGGCTCGTGATCGCCTTTCATGTTCTCTCCTTTTCAAGGGACTCCTGCCGTCCCCCTATCAAAACACTATCCTCCATGGAACCGGGAAAACAGAGCTACAGAGAAATTCATTCCTGATAGTTCCCACAATGGCTTTCCCACCGCAACCAAGTATTGTCGCATGACAACGTCTACTAAAAAGGTAACGCAGCAATTAGTTCCGTCAAGGGGCACTCCGTATTCGACACAGAGATCCCCAAAAAAAACTCCTCTCAGGGTCATGCCTGCCCCGACTTGTTTTATCGAAGTTTGGAAAATCACTTGATGGCCTCCCTGCCTGAAACAGCTTTACTCACTTTTTTGCACGGGCTATAGTAGCGCAGGTAAATCACCAGTCCTCAAGAGCAAGGAAACGCGAAGCAGCTTTTTTTCAGAGTGAGACAAAAGAGAGAGAACTGCCATGGAAATCAGTACGAAAGAAATTGATTTTACCGATATCGAAGGAATCTTGGTTGGCAATGCTGAAGATCAGCAGGCTGCGACCGGCTGTACTGTTCTTATCTCCGAAAATGGTGCAACTGTCGGCGTAGACGTGAGGGGAGGAGCTCCGGGTACGCGGGAAACCGATCTCCTGAATCCGGTGAACCTTATTGAAAAGGTCCATGCGGTTTTCCTCGCGGGAGGCAGTGCTTTCGGGCTGGATGCCGGCTCCGGGGTCATGCAGTTCCTCGAAGAGCGGAAAATCGGTTTCGATGTCCAGGTTACTACGGTCCCCATAGTATGCGGTGCCGTTTTGTTCGACCTGACCATCGGCAACCATACTGTTCGACCTGGCAAGGAAATGGGTTACCAAGCCTGCAGAAACGCCAGCAACAGCCCATTCCGGCAGGGCAGCATCGGCGCAGGTACCGGTGCTACGGTAGGAAAGATCTGCGGCATGGATCGGGCCATGAAAAGCGGCTTGGGCTGCTATGCCTTGCAAGTCGGAAGTTTGAAGATCGGTGCCTTGGTGGCGGTGAACTGCCTGGGGGATGTTATGGATCCCCTGACCGGAAGAATCGTGGCAGGTACCCTGAGCGAGAACAGGATGGAATTTGTCGGGACTGAAAAGATCATGATCGAGTCACATGCCGAAAAGAAAAATCTTTTCGTCTCCAACACGACAATCGGTGTAGTGACAACCAATGCCCTACTAACCAAATCCCAGGCAACCAAACTTGCATCCATGGCCCAGAACGGCTATGCACGGACCCTGAGACCCGCCCATACAATGTTCGACGGAGATACGATATTTGCCATGGCAACCGGCGAAATTGAAGCGGACTTGAATGTGGTGGGACTGCTAGCGGCACGAACTATGGAAAGGGCCGTTGTTTCTGCTGTTATGCATGCCACTCCCCTCTGCGGTCTACCCTGCAGCTCGGACCTTCAGGATCGCGGCTGACATTCACCGCAAAGGTTCCGGACGGGGAAAAAGTCTTTTGAGGACCGTCGGATCCTCATATTCGAACAGCTCCCCAGAACACTGCTCAGTCAGATATTTCAGGATTGTTTCCGGTGCACTGCTTACTGTTACCCGTGTGCCCCACGCCCCCCTTTCCACGGTTCCCGCCAATGCCCCTGCATTCACTGCATGTTCAAAGGTACCGACGACCGGTGGCCAAAGAAGCAGGTCGCCCTCTGCGGTAAGCCGATAGCGCACAAAGTAGTATCGATCTTCCCATTTCGCATTATTCCGGAAACGTGCTGAGAAATAGTATTTCTCCGCCACGTTGCTGACGATCACTTCACCTTCTTCAATCCGAAAATGATCATCCTTCCAATCCAGACCTGCAATGCAGCCAATACCATTGCTCGCAAATCGCAGAGAAACAACGGTGTCTCCCGATAGCCATTCGCCTTCCAGCAGGGCTTGCGCCACGGGATCCCCTGCCTGAGGCAGCGGTTGGAGGATGGCAACATACGAACAGCCGCCCAGCAACAGTAACAGCAGGAGTGTGGAAGCTCTGTAAAGGAATGAAGCCGCGCTCGATGTCATGGTTGCCACCGCACAGTACAGTTGAATGGTCTGAGCATGAAAAACCTCCCAATAGTGTCCTTGTGTCCAGAGATACCTTGTCGAGGGGAAGCTTATAGCAAAACAAGTGCCGACCTCTCCCCATCACAACTCTCCTCGCATCCTCCACCAGGCAAGGCTCAGCCATTCCGCCAAAGCAACTGTAGAATTTTGAAGTTTTCTGCCCGGGGGATGAATAGTCCCGCTCGATTCCGTGAGCTCATCACACCGAAGAGCATGCAGATAATGAGGCACACGGGCAGCAGTATCAAAAACCAGCTGATTTTCTGAAGAGTAAACGACATGTGCACATCTCTTTCATGGGAAGAGGACACAAGTGGAAGAGAAGTAACCAGTTTCCGTCCGGAAAGGGTGATTTATCCCCCTGGCGGTGTCAATCTTCGGCTTTGCTTGTGCGGCGTACCAACGTACGCCTCCGCGCAACCCCTCGATTTCCTTGCCAGATGAATAAATCCCTGCTTTCCAAATCAGAAACCAGCAGTTCCTCAGCCGGAGTTTCCGGAGGGAAACTAACTAGATATGGTAAAAAGCGTAGTATATTCCACGACACGATGAGTCTGGCTGATATGGCCGCCAAAAAGTCGGGAAAGGCAGGTCCCGGAAAGAAGCCGCTCAGCGGTCAGACAACTGTACTACCTCCGGGGAAAGGGTCAGCCCCGCTTGCGGAGATAACGGAGGAATTCATCCTGTGTCAGTTCTTTTTTTCGGATGAGATGCTCGATCTGATGCCCCATTGCCAGCTTTTCACCCTCTTTCATTGCCTCCTTCATGAGGACGAAAAAGGGGAGATTCTTCGTTTGGGGGTAAAGCCGAAATCGATCCATCAGTTCAAAAGCGGACATGTCAGGAAGCATGAGGGTTGAGAACGCCATATAGCGTGGCTCCGTAGTAGCAAGGGCAATTCCTTCTTTGCCAGTATAGGCCTTCACCACCTCAAAGCCCAGGGATTCAATTGCTTTGGCAATTAGTTCCTCACCAGTCCTCGAAACGAGAAGGGTCTGAAGATCCCACACTTCTGCCTCTTCGGTAAGACCCAGTACCACGAGCCTTTTTTTCAGGTAGTCCTGATCAATCGGCAGGGTAAAAAATCCTGCGGCAGGAAATACTCCACCAACCTTCCCCTCTTCGCTGAGGAAAATGGGCAGTACAGCAATATCGCGGGTCTTCGGATCTTTTTTCAGTGACAGAAAGATTCCCCAACCATCGTTAGAGTAGGGAGACAGGTCCAGAAGAATTCCAAGTGGCCGTCGTTCAGATAATTCCTCAATCTTGGCCACCCGTGCTCGATAGCCGGACTCTTTCAGGTATCGGCAGACAACCTTTCCCCGCCCATCACAACCATCCAAACCAAGAAGCCACAATTCCTGTTCAAGTATTTTCGCGACCATGCATGGACCTCATTTCTGTTCGGTGCTGGTCCGGTCCACGCCTGACATGGGCAACTCAGACGCTCCGAACGCCCAAGTATCGTGCAGTGAACCACTCGTGCGTTTTTAGATACCATATTTTCCCGCCCCAGCAAAGGAATCTTTCATCTCCAATGATTAATCAAGTGTCACTTGTATGCAAACAGCTATTCCACAGAATAGCAACGACACGTCCAATCGCCGTTATGGCACATTAAAAACGATAAAAACCTTGATTTATCTGAAAAATAGCGGCATACTGCTCGATTATGCGGGCGATAGCCCGTCTTTTTTTGCCCAAAGGTGGCAGCGAGGAGCAGCCGTTACAATTCTTGCCTTTGGACACACCAGCGACACGTGAACCGCCTAGCAACATAACAAAAAACAGGAGCCAGATACATGCAGGAAAAGATTCGTAACATAGCCATTATCGCCCACGTTGACCACGGTAAGACAACGCTCGTGGACGCCATGCTGAAGCAGTCGGGCGTTTTCCGAAATAATGAAGTTATTACCGAACGGGTCATGGATTCCAATGACCTTGAAAAGGAACGCGGAATTACGATCCTCGCCAAGAACCTCTCCATCAGACATGGCGAGCACAAAATCAATATCGTTGACACACCGGGCCACGCAGACTTTGGCGGTGAAGTGGAACGGGTACTGAAAATGGTGGACTCTGTCCTCCTCCTTGTGGACGCCCTTGACGGCCCCATGCCGCAAACACGTTTCGTACTGAAAAAATCCCTTGACCTTGGTCTGCGACCCATCGTTGTCATCAACAAGATCGATCGGCCGGGCGCCCGCCCCGAGGAAGTAGTGGATATGGTTTTTGATCTTTTCTGCGAGCTCCAGGCCAATGACGAACAACTTGATTTTGCGATCGCCTATACGAGTGCCAAACTTGGCTACGCTAAGCTGGAGCTTGCCGACGCAGCCGACTCGATGGAACCGCTCTTCCAGATGATAATCAGCAACGTCAGGCCGCCGGAGGGAGAACAGTCTGCTCCGCTCCAGTTGCTTGTTACGAATATCGATTACAATGATTATATCGGCCGCATAGCCACTGGCAAGATCTTCAACGGTAAAATCAGCGCAGGAGAAACGGTAGCCCTGGTAAAGCGCAATGGAGAAATCAAGCGCGGCCGAATCTCGAAGCTTCTCGGCTACGAAGGGCTCCAACAGATAGAAATCTCCGAGGCGGTTACCGGTGACATTGTAACAGTTGCGGGTTTTGATGAAGTCGGCATCGGTGAGACAATCGCTGACGCGGAAACCCCAATTCCGCTTCCCTATGTCTCCATTGACGAACCGACAATCTCCATGAATTTCATCGTCAATAACGCACCGTTTGCCGGTCGGGAAGGTAAATTGGTGACATCCCGGAACATCCGGGAACGTCTGGACAGAGAACTTCGCACCAATGTCTCTCTCCGCATCGAAGACACCGACAATCCAGACACCTTCCTTGTTTCTGGCCGAGGGGAACTGCACCTGTCCATTCTCATCGAGAACATGCGCCGCGAAGGATTCGAAATGGCGGTTTCCAAGCCGGAAGTAATTCTGCGTCACATTGACGGACAGAAACAGGAACCGATTGAGTATCTGGTCGTCGACGTCCCTGCGGAACACCAGGGAACCATTATCGAAACCCGCCCTTCGTGCGTGAAGTCGTTGCAGACCTTTGCGGCGTCGCCGTGAGAGATGCCGTAGGGGCGGATGAAGA
>JAQUHM010000093.1 GCA_028683595.1 Geobacteraceae bacterium
GTCATGTACATGGTCCCATCGAGAAACCCCGGAGGATAGGACTCAAGTGACTTACGATGGTGTCCCGCGCTCTCGCCGAGGGCGTTTTTTTCGTACAGTCGCTTTCCGGTACTGAGGAAAATCGCTAGGAGAAAAACCGAAAGAAAGAGCCATGCCGTTATCTCGACGCCAAACGCCTCTCCTCCTGCCTGAAGACGAAAAAGGAAGCCGGCCGAGACACAAAACAGATCGATAATCGGCAGGTGTTTCAAGTAAAAGGAGTAGGAAACAGATACAAGAAGATAGGCTACGAGGATGGCGATAAATACGGGAGATACAGTGAAAGCTATGAAAAGTGAGCTGAAAAGAAGGACGAAATACAGTGCCGTTGCCTGGGCATGGGAAATCATACCGGAAGGGATTGGGCGCTTGCTTTTTCGTGGATGACTCTTGTCACGCTCCCTGTCCAGAATATCGTTCAATACATAGGTTGAACTGGAGGCAAGGCAGAAAGATACGAACGGGACCATGCCTCGAGCAAGCATTCCCGGCAAAAGCAATTCTCCCCCAAGGAATGAAGGAAAAAAGAGCATCAAGTTTTTCAACCATTGGGTCGGGCGAAGAATGGAAAGTATCCCTCTCAGGGTTGACATGCCCCCCCCTTATTCCTGCCGGACTATATCCACAAAAAACTCCTCGAGATTTTTGCGGAGCGGTTCCACTACCAGCACTTGACTTCCGGACGCCTGCAGTTCTGACAGCTTGGCAGAAAGACTCTCCTTTGTTACCTGTATCACTTCAGGAGTAGTAGATCCGGCCGTCACATGACGCACCTCATAACCGGTAATACCACCGACAGCAATCTCATCGACTCTTCGGACGCACTTCATCTCGCCTTTTACGATAACCCCAACCCTGTCGCATACGCTTTCCACATCGGATGTTATATGGGTACTAAAGAAAACACTTTTCCCTCGCCCTTTTAGGTCCAGAATAATATCTTTCACCAAGGAGCGCCCAATTGGGTCGAGTCCGCTCATGGGTTCGTCGAGGATATACACATCCGGATTATGGAGAAGGACCTGCGCCAGCCCGACCCGTTGAACCATGCCTTTGCTGTAGCTCCGCAGCAGTCTCTTGCGGGCATCCCACAAATCAAGCAATTTCAGAACTTCTTCACTCTTTTTCTCTAACTGTGAAGCATCCATGCTGAATGTTCTGCCGACAAAATTCAAATACTCAGCAGCGGAAAGGTACTCATAAAATGCAGGATTCTCAGGAAGAAAACCGACATGTCGCCGCGCGTCGGGGGAAGAGATATCCTTACCCATGATGAGCGCACTCCCGGAGGTGGGTCGAATCAGTCCCATCAGCGTCTTGATGGTAGTGCTCTTCCCAGCACCATTTGGGCCAAGAAAGCCGAAGATCTCTCCCTGTTCTATTTCCAGGTCAAGGTTCTTAAGGGCAACCACTCTGGCGCCCCGTTTTCCCCTAAAAGTTTTTGACAGACCATGTATTGAGATTGCGGACATTTCAACGCTCTCCATGAACTTTATTTTTTTTACCGGCACTTTTGAGGAAAGCAAAAGCAAACTTGCTCGTTGTTGTGACCCTGCCGTCCGGCTCAAGATAAAAACGCCCGCCATAGGGATCAATCGGAAGAGACGAAAGATAGCCCTCCTTTACCAGCGCTTCCACAGCAGCAGGAAGTGCGCCGTTCGTCTGACGATACCGGTCACGGGCGATCTCTATCCGACGCACCGCCTTAAAAGCCAGGATCCTTGTGTGGAAACTCTTCTTGATTGCCGGATTCTTTTCCCCTTTCTCCATGGCAGTAAGATACGCAAGCGCCAGGGCCGTCTTGCCGGACTCCTGCAGGTACCTGCCGGCCAGGTTCTTGAACAGGTCGGAACCGGAAAGCTTTCCGGCCAACTGGTAATAGCGGGCAGCCCCGGCATAATCCTTCTGAAAATAGGCATGGTTGAAACCTGCGAAGTACGGCAGATACCAATCCCATGTGCGGTAACGCATACCATAATCAAGAAGCTCGTTGGCAATCTCTACCTTCCCCACATCCCAGACGAGAATCGCCTGTCCGAAATAATAAGCATCCATGTTATAAGGATCCAGTTGGACTGCACCGTGGATCATCCGGGACATTGCCGGATAATCAGGGGGGATCGGCAATTCGTTTTTCTGCTTGTCAATCAGTCCTCCGAAATACATGAGCACTTTCATCACCAGCAAGGCCCCCACTAACTCCTTCTGATCAACGGCCGCAGCCTTCAATACCGGCACGCTGGGAACATAGCCGAGCTTTTCGATGAAAGGCTCTTCACGCATATACCCAGAAAGAGGCACAATGATTAGCAAGTAAAGCACAACGAGGGGGGGCAGAAGAGAAATTGATACTTTCATCTGGTTACCTCATCTCCCTGCGAGAAAAGATAATAACCGAGACTGTCAGAATGATAGCAGTATAGACAACAAAATACCCCAAGGACAGGAGAAGTCCCTGCGTGGAGAGAGGAAGACCGTAAATGGCGTTTATTTTCAGATCAAAGGCGCTGAAGTTCGGAAGGATATAATAGAGACCGGTTGCAGAATGCTTGACAATAGGAGCAAGATCCTTTCCTGCGAAAGAATGAATATAGTCGTAAACTTGCTGAGTTACTCCGCCTGCTAAAAATATCGCAATAGTGCCGAATACCGGCAGGAAAAAAGAGGTGCTAACTGTGGAGAATAAGAAGGCAAACGCAATGAGAAGTGTATACTTCAAAGCATCGAAGAAAATACAGAGTACCATATTGCCCCAGATAACCGGCCTCTCGGAAGGATAGATGTTACTGGAAAAAGAAACAACGAGAAATGCTGCCGCTCCGAGAACCACACATACTATCACGAGAAAGAGGGCAGTCCCGCCGAACTTGCCCAGTAAATACCTTCCCCTTGTCAGCGGCAAGCCAAGCACGCTGTATGAGTAGCGCCGCTCTATGTCCTTCCAGAGCGATGTACCACCAAGAAAAACGGAGAGCAATAGAAGGATGAAAGAGATAAGGGAAAGGGATAGGGTAATAGACAGTTCGGTGACCTGGCGCATGGAGAGGGAGGCAATAGTAGGAATAATCAAGAATACCAGAGCGGTCATGAGAATCCCATGGAATACCCGATCGCGAAAAATCCCTTTGAGTGTTATCTGAACTACATTTACCATGCGCATGACTCCTTCAACTCTGTTTTGTCATTCCGGTAGTTTTTTCAACAGTTTCTCTGCCGCAGCACGATAATACATCTTCTCTGGTGTGAGTGCAACCACTCGGCAAAAAGCCCCCCTCGCATTGCCCAGATCACCATTAAACAAGTGTATTTGCCCGAGACGATATAGATAAAAGGGATCACCGGTAATTTCATACAGGCGAGACAAATATACTGTATTCTCAGTATAGAAGTCTCCTCTTGAAGCCATGCCTTTCCTTACTTGCATCTCATTCAGCTTCAAAAGACGCTGGATAATCAAAACCTCGTACTTGCCCGGGTTTTTAAGCGTTTCTTGCAGAATTTCCCGGGCACCGGTAAAATCGCTCGCATGAACACGCGCTGCAGCCTTACTGACCATGCCAACCTGAAAATTTTGTATGTCAGCGGGTACTTTGAGCGATTCTAGCAGGGATACTGCCTCATCCTGCCGACCGCTAACATAAAGTGCGCGGGCATACTGATTCTGCGCAGGCAAAAAATCGGGCGATTTCTGTATGGTGTCCCGAAAAAGGGCCAGGTTGTCCTGCCATACGATGGTTCGCTGCGCCGTTCCGAAAATGCATATCGCGGCAAGAGAAGCTACCGACATCACTGTGACTTTCCGATATCTCAGCAGAACATCCCACCGATTCGCGGCAAATGTTATCCCAAGCAGAAAAAAAGCCGAGGGTATATACATATATCGTTCCGCCAAGGGGGTCCAAGTCAGTCTGAGCAGGGGAATCATCAGTGCTGAGGTTCCAACCGAAATTGCGCAGATGATAAAATATGCGGGCAAAGTCCGGTACTTCAAGAGCAGTATAATAACTACTAAAAGACCAATGCCAAGGAACATATACAGGTCTGAAACATGAATGATCCCGAAATTCAGAGGGAAAGGCACGAATAGCTTTTTCACATAAAAGCCAGCAGCCTTCAGAACGAGGCGCAGGCTAATCAAGAGCCCTGGAGTCTGTGCTCCGGCAACGTGGGTTATTACCCGCCCCACACCACTGTCACCCTTGCTGAAAGCTAGTGACCGCAAGACAAAATAACCTAGCGCGGCAGTGGTAAATATGATGAAGTGGGGAAAGTTTTTTGACATCGTCGAAAGCAGGGACTTCCTGCCCCTATCCGACGAGCATATAAAGAAAGGCAGTATAAGCGCCGCAGGAAGAAAGAAAATGGCCGTTTCCTTCGCAAGACAGGCAAGAAGTAAAGAAAAAGCGGCAAGAACCGACGTCATCCGGCTAAAAGTCGTTCCGAGCATCAACCATGCGGACAGCAGGACGAAGAAACCTGCCAGGAGGTCCGTTCTGGCAGAGATCCAGATTACCGCCTCGGTATTTATGGGGTGGATGGCAAAGAAAAACGGCGCCAAGAATGAAGGGACGGGAGACCGTACTTCCATCAATGAACTCGCCCTGCGGGCGATGGCAAACACCAGCAGAGTGTTGCAGAGGTGCAGAAAGATATTCTGCAGGTGCATAAAGCTCTCTTGGAGGCCCCACACATATTTGTCTACGAAAAATGAGGCTGCCAGAAGCGGCCGGTAATAGGTGCCGCTTCCACCGGGGATGAACAGGTCGCGGATGCTGAATTCGTCGATATTAAGGAGGTAGTGATACAGCCCCGGGTCGTCAACGGAATTCAGCGGCGAAAATATCGCAGGGTAATACACTCCCAACACGGTAATGACGAGCAGTAAAATATTTGTGCGGGTTTTTAGTAAGGTGTCCATATCCTCACGCAAAAAAGGCGGGATGTTGTGGCATCCCGCCTTTTATCTGTCGATGCAATAGGATTACAGCGATTTCCAATCAGTTCCAGTTACAAAATCGGTGGAATCAGCAGCTGATGGTGCACCTTCAGCTTCACCCTTTGTCACGTCTTTGACGAAGATAGAAGTGCTGTCATGGGAGGTGCCGTAGGCCTTGATACCACCTGAATGCTGAGTAATGAGCGCATATCCATCTTTGTCACAATTAATCGCAAGTCCGACTTTATTGGACAACTTTCCAATCGCCATTGTGCCAGCATCACCTTTCGTTGCGGTGGTAAGTGAACCATAAAGGGTCTTGCCCCCATCATCGAACTTGACATCCTGGGATGTTTCAGCAAACGCCGCAGAAGCGACAAAAAGAGCTACTATGTTCAGAATAATAATTTTTCTCATCTGTTATCTCCTTTCTTTCGTCAGATCATCGTTATTAATTTGACAAAATAACGTCATGTGGATATTCCTGGTTATCGGCCATGAAAGCTTCCTCACCGGTCTTGATATTCTTCAGGTCCGAGGTGGAGGCGGTGTGAAAGGCCTTCTCACGGTAAGCCGCAAATTGCGGGATCGCGATTGCCGCCAAAATACCGATGATCGCCACGACGATCAAGAGCTCGATGAGGGTAAAACCTTTGTTGCTTCTGAATTTCTGTAACATGTTGTTCTCCTTTCTGGTGATGTTTGCTTTGTTGGATACCGGCAAGCCTGGTATCTTAAAAATAATTTTCAGGGAAATCTGTACAGTTGACATACAATATGCAACATTGCAGCCAACTCAATAAAGTTCGATCAAACTCAGCTTTCCACCCCCCATATCAAGGAGTTAGATCAAACAAAACAGTTTTGTTATTAATTTCATGACAGCACCTTATGGCCCCAGGGTGACACTTTACGTCATCCCACACTGTCATTATTTGACCGCTCGCCGATCCCTCTTTATTCCTCATCCATCCCAAACTTGGCAAGGCGATAGCGGATGGACCTGAAGGAAAGTCCCAGGAGTTCGGCCGCCCGCTTCTTCACTCCGCCACATCTCTCCAATGCTTGCAAAAGTAATCTCTTCTCGATGCCATCCAGGTAGGCTTCAAGATTCATCCCCTCGGCAGGGATAGCGTAATCCCCACACGCAGGGGAAGGATTCTGGAAGTTCACAACCTGAGGGGGGAGACACTCACGATCGATTACCCGATCCCCCAAGACCACACAACGCTCCACCAGGTTCTCCAACTCCCGTACATTACCAGGAAAAGGATACGCCATGAGGAGTTTCAGTGCTGCCGGGGTAATCATCTCTTTTCCCGAAACAGAACCAGTGAATTTATTGAGGAAATGTTCTATCAAAATTGGGATATCTTCCTGACGTTCACGCAGGGAAGGCATGCGCACCTGCACCACGTTTATTCGATAAAAGAGGTCTTCACGGAAGGTACCTTCGCGTACCTGGTCTTCCAATTCCCTATTGGAAGCCGCCACCAGCCGTACATCGGCCTTGAAGGATTCTGCCCCCCCTACCCTGCGAAATTCCCTTTCCTGGATCACTCTAAGTAGTTTGGCCTGAAGCTGGAGTGGCACCTCACCAATCTCGTCCAGAAACAAAGTCCCCCCTTCTGCCTGCTCGAAAAGCCCGGGACGATCACTTACCGCTCCGGTGAAGGCACCTTTCTGGTGACCGAAGAGTTCACTTTCAATAAGGGTATCAGGAATCGCACCGCAATTGACCGCGACAAAAGTCCTATCCTTGCGGGTGCTGTTGTAGTGAATTGCCTTGGCGGCAAGTTCCTTGCCGGTACCGCTTTCCCCAAAGATCAAGACATTGGCAAGACTACCGGCCACCTTTTCGATTAGGGTATAAACATCACGCATCTTCTTGCTCTTGCCGATAAGCCCGCTGAAGTCGTAGCGCTCCCGAACCTCCTCACGAAGGCGAAGGTTTTCTTTGGCAAGGGTCCTTCTGTCAAGTGCATTCTTGACGATAATCCTGATTTCTTCCACGTTGAATGGTTTGGCAATGTAATCGTAAGCCCCCAGCTTCATGGCCTCCACCGCATGCTCGGCCGTCGAGAAGGCCGTAACCATTATGACAGCAGTATCGGGTGCAAGGTTTTTCACATGGGCCAACAGAGCAAGTCCATCCATGCCCGGCATTTTCACATCGGAAATCACCAGATCGTAGTTTGCTGATTGAAGCATTGAGACCGCGGATTCCGCTGAGTCGGCAAGGTCGACTCGGTACCCTTCCCTTTCCATGAGAACCCCGAGAAATTCCCGCATGCTTATTTCGTCGTCAACGACCAGAATTCGTGTTTCCATAGATCCTCTATCAAATCAGTCTATTTTTTGCCGCGGGCACACAGGGACAAAACAATTAAACAAGAATAAACACACGTCTGATTTCGTCTGTGTGGGTCTGTAGCTTATCGCAACTTATGTTCTTGAGACCTGTCAGGTTTTAGAAACCTGGCAGGTCTGCTGCCCCTACTCCCCGGGCAGTGAAATGGTAAACTCCGTTCCCTTCCCCTTTATGCTCGAAACACTGGTCCGCCCACCATGTGCTTCGACTATACGGTATACCATGGCGAGACCAAGGCCATTACCACCCGGCTTGGTAGAATGAAACGGCTCAAACAGCAGCCGTAACTGCTCGTCATCCATGCCGGGTCCCGTGTCGGTAATGGTTATCGCTACCGGTTGCGGTCTCTTCGCGTCCTGAGCAACCCTTGTTGAAACTGCGGTGACCGTTATTGTACCATCACCGGCCATCGCGTCTGCGGCATTGGCAAAAAGATTCCAGAAAACCTGCCGGAACTGATCGCCATCGATATAGACCAAAAGATCTTCCGCACAGAAATTATGGATCATGACACCGGAAAAACGTGGATCTGATTCCATGAGCGACAGAAGATCGGTAATCAGTCTCGCAATGTGAACTTTTGTCTTATTCGGCGGTATCGGCCGGGCGTAGGCAAGAAAGTCCTTGATCAGAGTATTGAGTCGCTCAGTTTCACGGAGCACAATGTTGAGGAGAATTTTATCTTGTGGGGCGATGCTCTTACCGCTGGCGATGAGCTGCACCGAACCGCTGATGGAAGCAAGGGGATTGCGGATCTCGTGGGCTATCCGTGCAGAGAGCTCTCCAATGGCAGCAAGACGGTCCGCACGTTCCAGTTCAGCCTTCATCTTTTTCACCAGGGTAAGGTCCTGGAAGTCAATAATGGCACCAACCGTGGCACCTTCCTTGTCGGGAATGGGCACTGATTTGAAACCGAAGACAAAGGTTTTCCCATTTTGGTTCCTGTATTCGATTTCGTCCTGCGATGGACCAAAAATAGTTTCCAGCAGGGGAGAGAAAGCGGGGATCACTTCCGACAAAGGGTGATCGTACACCTCCTCTTGGGAATATCCCGTGAGCCTTTCGGCATACGGATTAAAAGCTCTGATCCTGCCCTCCTCATTAATCGTTAGAAGGCCGCTGCTGAGATTGGAAACAATGGATGTATTAAGCCTCTCCAGTTCCTCGAAGTCGATTTCCTGCTTGCGTAACGCCTTCTCACTGGCCCGCAGCCGCTCGGCAAGATACCCGGTAAGAATTGCGGTAAGCAAAAAAGCAACAATATTGATGGAAATAATGACAAAGAGTGCACTCGATTCGACTTGCAGAGCCGCCTCCGGCGGCAGGCCTAACGAGGTCAGGCGACCGAAGTAGTGGAGGTCCATGATGGCACCATACAGGATCGCGCAAAGTGCAGCGGAATACAGGGCTTCACGGCGTGAAAGGAGCATGCTGGCACTGATGATGGTCAGCAGGTAAAGGAACGAGTAGGGAGAAGCAATCCCGCCAGTCAGGAGGAGCAGCAGGGTAACGAACCCCAAGTCCCAGACAATGAGCAAATAGGTGATGGCACGATTCAGCCGACTGGTTGCCCAGAGGAGAACAAGGGACAGGATCGAAACAAGGTAGGTGGCAACAACGAGCCGCGTGATTCCTGTCAAGGCCGGAGCGGATATACTACCGGAATCACTGGAATCCAGAATGGCGGTGGAAACGAGAAACAGTGAGACCACCACCACCCTGGCAAGAACAAATCTGACTAGTCGCTTCTTTTCTTCCACCGGCTAACCGCCGACGGTTCCGGCGATTTTGAAAATCGGAAGGTACATGGCAATGACCAGACCACCGACCACAACGCCAAGGAACACCATGAGCATCGGCTCCAGCATTGCGGTCATGGCCCCCACAGCGGAGTCTACTTCGTCATCATAGAAGTCGGCAATCTTTGAAAGCATGGCGTCCATGGCACCGGTCGCTTCACCAACTGCAATCATCTGCACCACCATCGGAGGGAAAACGCCACTTTCCTGAAGCGGTTCGGCAATCGTCTTTCCTTCCGAGATCGACTGACGGACATGCATGATGGCATCTTCGACAACTCTGTTTCCGGCGGTCCTGGCCACGATATCCAGACCGTCCATAATCGGAACCCCGCTGCTCACCAGCGTACCGAGGGTCCGGGTAAACTTCGCCACCGCGACTTTCCTGATCAGATCACCGACAATGGGAGCTTTCAAGGCCATCCGGTCAACAAACTTCCGACCCTTGTCCGTGGCATAGTATTTTTTAAAGAGAAATATAAGCACAAAAATCGCTGCGATAATGACTATGATATATCTGACCAGGAAGTTGCTCAGTGCAATAACCAGTTTCGTCGGGCCGGGAAGGTCTCCACCAAAATCGGTAAACATCTTGGCAAAGGTCGGAATGACGAAAACCATGATCACCCCCACAACAATGACAGCGATGGACATGACCGTAGCCGGGTAGACCATCGCGCCCTTGATCTGCTTCTTCAGCTTCATGGACTTCTCGGTGTAGGTAGCAAGACGGCTGAGAATGGTGTCCAGGATACCGCCCACTTCGCCGGCGGCCACAAGGCTCACAAACAGGTTATCGAAAACCTTCGGATGCTTCGCCAGGGCGTCGGCGAAAGTAGAGCCGCTTTCCACACTCTCTTTCACCTTCAGCAGCACATCCTTGAAGGCCTTGTTTTCCTGCTGACTGGAAAGGATCTCGAGGCATTGTACCAGGGGAAGACCGGAATCGATCATGGTGGCAAACTGCCGGGTGAAGATAACCAGTTCCTTGGTCGAAATCTTCTTGGAGCCAAAGCCAGGGATCTTTATCTCCATCGATAGACCTTTTCCTTGCTCCTTGATGGTAACGGCGGTAAATCCGAAACGTTTCAGCTGAGCCTCTACCACCATCTGGTTCGCGGCCTCCATGACACCTTTTTGGGAGGAACCGTTTCTGCTTCGACCTTCCCATTGATATTTTGCCATTCTATCCTCCTTCGAATAACGGAAACGGAATATCGTGCCCTGTCCCTGCCAGTTTTCGTTCGAGACTACATCGCAGTGGCATACCACTGCACAAGATTACCGCAGCGGCTTCTTGGTGGACGTCGATCCGGCCGCCATACCCAGCATCTGCTTCAACTCTTCGGGATCCGTTGATCTGCCGAATGCATCCTCAAGAGTTATCATTCGTCGCTGGTAGAGGTTCATCAACGACTGGTTCATCGTCTGCATCCCGAATTTTTCCTGCCCCACCTGCATCTGGGAATAGATCTGGTGGAGTTTGTCCTCGCGGATCAGGTTCCTGATTGCCGGGTTGGGAATCATTACCTCCAGTGCCAGCACTCGGCCCTTTCCGGTTGCCTTGGGGATGAGTGTCTGGGAAAGCACTCCCTCAAGGACGAAGGAAAGCTGCGCCCGGATCTGGGTCTGCTGGTACGGTGGGAAAACATCCACGATACGGTTAATGGTCTGAACGCAGGAGTTGGTATGGAGCGTGGCGAAACAGAGGTGTCCGGTTTCCGCAAGGGTCAGAGCGGCCTCGATGGTTTCCAGGTCCCGCATCTCTCCAACAAGGACAACATCAGGATCCTGACGGAGGACATATTTCAGGGCCTGCTTGAAGCCCTTGGTATCGGAACCGACCTCGCGCTGATTTACCAGACAGCTCTTATGGGGATGGAGATATTCTATCGGGTCCTCAATTGTCACGATATGCTCATGCCGCTCGATGTTGATCTTGTCAATTATCGACGCAAGGGTTGTAGACTTGCCGCTTCCCGTGGGGCCGGTTACTATTATCAGGCCACGCGGCTTATGTGCAAGCTCTGCCACAATCGGAGGCACTCCGAGCTCTTCGAACGTGAGAATTTTAAAGGGAATCGTTCGAAAGACACCCGCAACCGCTCCGCGCTGAACGAAAACGTTGCCGCGAAAACGGGAAAGCCCCTTGACCCCGAAGGAAAGGTCCAGTTCGTTTTCCTCCTCGAACTTGTGTTTCTGCGTTTCCGTAAGAACGCTGTAGCAAAGCTGCTTGGTCTCAATCGGATTCAGTGAAGGCATGTCGAGGGAAACAAGTTTCCCGTCAATCCTGACCTGCGGAGGGCTGTTCGTGGTAATATGCAG
Source organism: Geobacteraceae bacterium (assembly GCA_028683595.1). Lineage (GTDB taxonomy): Bacteria > Desulfobacterota > Desulfuromonadia > Geobacterales > Geobacteraceae > RPRC01. The sequence continues at coordinate 11,471 of JAQUHM010000093.1, forward strand.
GTCCGACCCCCCCCGAGCAATAAGTTCTTTCAGCATATCATGTAAATTTGCCATTGGATTCTTTCTCCCTGACCCAGATTCGTCTCCATTCAACAAATAAGCATTCGTAGGGGCCGTCACCTACAGGACTATCAGCAAATCATTCCAACATCACACCCTAATCATCCGGCATGGTAACACGCAACACTTCTTCAAAACTCGTTACACCCTCTTTCAGTTTGGTCAGGCCCGATTGGCGCATGGTCTTGACCCCGAGACGCATCGACTCACGTTTGATTTCAGCGGTGTTGGCACCATTGAGAATCAACTCCCGTATTTCCTCGTG
>JAQUHM010000001.1 GCA_028683595.1 Geobacteraceae bacterium
ACTGGGGCTGGTGTCGCTTATGGGCCAGTACCACCGACTTCAACACACTTCATGAACCGCCGTGTACGGAACCGTACGCACGGTGGTGTGGGAGGACGGCGGGGGTAACCCCGCCTCCTACCCGATCAGAAATTTATTCAGTAACTCACAAACTATTTCGTCGCTACCGGATAGAAGAACTGCTTGCCCAGTTCATTCTGGTCTTTGCCGAATACGGTGAGAAACGTCTGGACCTTTTTGGAAAGAAGGTAATCGGATAGTGCTCGAGCTCCTTTGACATTGGTTCCGGGAAATCGGTCCGGATTTGCTTCCATTACGAGATAGGGAAGTCGCATGACCGGATCATCGTCCACCATGATTTTCAGATGGTGACTTCCAGGTTTTCTCGTGATGAACTGGATGATGCCAATATTAAATTGGCCTTCTTCTTGGCAAAGCGGAGTCTTTCGACATTACTTTTTACTACTTGATGACAGGAGGCAACAGGTATTGGGTCCCGGAAATATATCTCAAGAGGCCGAAGTCAAGGATCTCGATCATTATGGCAAGAAAATTGGCTACCTGAGTTGGTAGATAATGGGCATGTTCAGTGTTACGGAAATAGGTGGTCTGGGAAAAGGTTCTACTTTTTGTATCGTTTCGACGAGATTGGAATCGAGGAGTTCGTAGCCACTGCTTTTCACAATCCTGATATCCCGTACATGGCCGTTTTTCGACACATCGAAGGATACAACCACCCGGCCCGTCCAGCCCATTCTCTCGGCGCGACGAGGGTAGGAGAGGTTCTCTTCGATTATTTTCTTAATATAGGCGAAGTTTTCCGCACGGTATTTATTTGAGAGCTGTTCTGTGGTGTCGCCGGTACCCTTCCCTGTCGTTCTGGAGGTACCTGCAGTTCCGGTGCCTCCCGGGACACTGTTCCCTGCCGAGGACGGAGTCTGTTCCGGTGGTGGCGGGAGGGATTCTCTCGGTTTTGCAAATATCGGTACTGTTCCTTCCGGTTCCGAAGCCGGTGCCGGGGGAGCGGTCTTATGTTTCGGTGGTGTGGGCTGCGGAATCGTCTTTGCGATGATCGGTGTTTCCATCTTTTTTTGTGGAGCATTGGTGGGCGGTGCCGGGGGCGCGCTTGGCTCCATAAGGGTGAAGTCGATAACAATCGGTTTGTCCTGCTTGGCCAGCGAACTGCTCAGGGCAAATACTAGTGAGATCGCAACACCGTGGAGCAGTAGCGAAATTGTCATGGCTTTTGTGCGACAATTCATTTTTTTAACTCTGTCTGGAGGCTTACCTGGCGAAAACCGGCATTCTTTACGGTGTCGAGTACGTCCACGAAACCCTGGAGCGCGAGATCCTTGTCTGCCCTGATCAGGAAGGGGGTGCTGCGGTCAAGGGGTTTGACCGCTGCCAAGAGTTCCTGGAGCGTCATGGGGCTCCCATTGAAAAAAATGGAACCCTGCCTGTCGATTTCAATTGTCCGCACCTTCAGGGCTTGCTCCTGGTTTTTCGAAGCCTTAGGAAGGTTTACCGGTATGCCTCCGGTGGCGATGAACGTGGAGGTTGTCAATACGATGGTCAACAGGACCAGCATGATATCCACGAACGGGATTACATTGATATAATCAAACTCTTTCTCTTCCATTCATGATCTCCCATCGCAGAATGAGCACTTTTGCCCTCCTCAGGAGGAGGTTGTAGAGGACAACCGACGGAATTGCCACCAGAAGACCAACCGCGGTTGCCTTGAGGGCCAGTGCAAGCCCCATCATGATCTTGCCGGTATCCATGAATCCATCGCTTCCCATGCTGTAAAAGGTGAGCATGATACCGAGAACTGTCCCAAGAAGTCCCAGGTAGGGTGCATTGCTGCCGATTGTCGCGATGATGTGGAGCTTTTTCGTCAGTTCCAGTTCCAGGCTCTTCTTGTCGGTGAAGTCCTGCAGCTGAATTCCTCTGAACACGAGATTTCGTTCAATGGCGCAGGCCACCGCTACAATGCTCAGCAGGATGAGCAGCCAGATAACCCCATAGTCAATAATCAATTTCAGCCATTCCATAGTATGCCGAACTCCTCTCTGCGTTTGCGCAAATATCTACGCGTAATATAGCATAATACATTGTGAACTCCAAGACCTGAAATCACTCCTGAACGGATGTTCGAAGCACTCTCCCGCGACTGTTCCACCAGAAGAAAAAGGGCAGCCCGGAAAGGGCGATTGCAAATCCAGTCAGGGATGTGACCGGGTTGGCGGAAACAATCTTTATACCAATTATTGTGTATGCACCGATGAAGACAAGGGGAACGAAAGGGTATCCCCAGGTTTTGAACGGCCGCGGAAGATTCGGCTGGCGCTTCCGCAGCACGAAAAGGGCAACACCGGTGGCGACAGAGGTGAGGATCATGACAAAGACAACGCTGCTGAGAAGTTCAGCAAACGAGCCGAGCAAGATCATGATTGTGGCGATGAGTGATTGACTCAGGATGGCCGTGCAGGGGGTGTTGTAGAGGGGGTGGAGTTTCCGGAAGGCCGGCCAGAAGGTGGCATCGTCGGCCATCGCATAGCAGACACGGGCGCCTGTCAGTATGTTGGCGTTGGTGCTAGCCGCTATGGCGAGGATAATGGGGATCGAGGCGAATCCTGCCAGCGAGGGAGCGAACAGGTACCCGACCGATGTCTGAACAACGTTTATGGAACCCTTCAGAGCCGGGATGGGCATGGAATAGAGGTAGAGCATGTTCATCAGGGTATAGAGCACCATGACGATACAGGTGCCGATTATCAGGGACAAGGGCAAATTCCGTTGTGGGTTGCGTATCTCGCTGCCGATGTAGGCGGAGGCGAACCAGCCGCTGTAGGTGAAGATTACTGCGATCATCGGCGTGGAAAAGAGCACTGTCCAGGAAGTTTTCCCGCCGGTCGTCGCAGTGAAGTTTCCCCAGTCTCCGTTGCCCATGAGAAAACCGCTGAGCAATAAGAGAACCAAGGTGGCAAGAGTACCCATGGTGACAATGTCCTGGGTAGTCCCGCCCGGGCGGACGCCACGGATGTTGATCAGTGAAAAAGCCGCTATTATAGCGATTGCAAGGAATTTCCCCTGGAGGATGCTGCCGAGGTGAAAGAAACCCTGCAGGTAACTTACCAGGGCCAAGGAGAGGGCGGCGGTCGAGCCGGGGCCGATGATCCAGAAACTGGTCCAGCCGAGCAGGAATCCGGCCCACCGGCCGTATGCTGCTTTGATAAATTGGTAGTCGCCGCCAGCGAGGGGGAACAGGGCTGCCAGCTCTGCGTAGGTAAGCGCCCCGCAGATGGTAAGCACGCCACCGAGAATCCAGATGCTGACGAAAAGAAACGGATCGGGGAGTTCCCTGGCCAGAAATCCGCTGGTGGTGAAAATCCCGGCGCCGACGACGTTGCCGACAATGAGCAGAATGGCGTCGAAAAGTGATATTTCCCGTCGTAGTGACATTCGAAAGTTGCTTCCCTTGGCACTCGGTCCGGCCCCTTTGTCAGGCCGACGCCGGGCTCTGCTGTTGCCTGCGCTTTATTTCGCTGGCTGTCACCACGAATTAGGAGAACGTTTGCCTTTTCGGACACCTTCGTCTGCCGTTGCCAGGTTTCCGTTGAGGAGAAAGATACGGCGGCAGACGTTTACATACCGTTGCGGTTGCGGATTATGATCGGGAAGTACCAGATCATCAGGATGCACAGCAGAAGGTTGCCCAACAGGATCAGCGGAAGCCCCGGGTCTTTTTTGATTACCAGGTTCATGTTCGGTTTTTTGCCCTGATCTGTTTTGCCCGCAATGATCAGGTGGATGCTGTATCCTCCCAGAAAGGTCGGCTGCAGCAGACCTGCGCTGCGTGTTACGGTTCCCTGCTTTGATGAAAAGGAAAGGCGCGCGGTACATGAGCGGAGCATTCCGGTAAGACCCGGCTCCGTGCGGAAAGAGCACTGGCTGTCGAGCACGGTCATGGTGCCGGACGGGAGAGTTGTCTCCATGCCGCTGCGAGCCGGCAGTTGCCTGACATCGGAACTGAACTGGCTGATGGCATGGCCGCCGATGATAACAAGGAAGCAAAGGTGCATGACGGACGGAGAGATGAGTAGCGTGAAGGTAGTGAATGGATACTCGCGCCGTTTTTTCAACAGTTCCCATAGTCTCTCGGCCGTACATGCGGCGGTATTGATGCCGAACAGGGTGAGGAGGATAAAAAGCAGCCAGATCCACCAGGAAGATTCGAGGCTGTGGTTGGGAAGCCAATCCTGAAAGCGCATGAAGTTCAGCCTGCTGAAAACGGCTGGCAAAAGTTTCGCATAAAAACTGCCGGTCAGCAGGGTGAGGGAAATGGCAAGGAGCAGCCAGATACTCAGGTTGATGCTGCTGAAAAACCGCCAGAGTGATCTATGCATTCTTGCCTCCCGAACTCACGAGATAGTAGGCATAGATAGAGATCGTTACCAGGATGCCTCCGCACAGGGCGAACCAGGCTTTTTCCCGGACTGTCCATCGCGGGGAAAACTGGAGGTGCAGGTAGGCGCAGTAGAAACACCAGATTGCCGCGGAGAGCAAGTGCCGATCACTCCATGAGAAGGGGACGGTCCAACCCAGGTAGCACCAAACGGCTCCGGAGACCTGGGCGATACTATAGAGGATGAAACCCCAGGTCGCACACCGATTGAAAGTCATCTCCCCTGTTCTGCGCGTCAAGAAAAGGAACCCGAACCATCCTGCCAGCAGAAAAGCGGCATGGGCCGCCACCTCGAAAATGAAGAAAAGGGTGGCGAACAGGCTGTCTGACTGGAGAAAGGGCGGCAGGGGCTTGGCTGGAAGGGGGAGGGCAAGCAATGTGAGCAACAACAATGGGATCAGGAGGTGTTTGTCTACTGCTGTGCTTTTCCTCGGCATACTCCGGACAAGAGTGAAAAAAGCCACGAGCCAGGGAAGGAAGTACAGTTCGGTGAAAAGATTCATGGGGGTAAAGATGCCGAAAGAAAATCCACGGCACAGTAAAGCCGCTGAGTGAGCAGCGATACCGAAGGAAAGGAGCGCCAGGGCAATCCGGTGCCGTTTCAGCAGGAAAAAAAGGAGGCTGCCGGCGTAGCAACCGGCAGCCACATAATACCATGAAAGGAAGGAGGTGAAGACAGCCATGTGCTATCGGCCCTTTCTCGTTTTCCGGGGAAGCTAAACGTTTCCCCGGGATGATTAGAATTTTGCGGTGAGACCGCCGTAGATGTTGCGGCCCACTGCAGGGTAGCCTGTTTCCGGCTCGTAATTGCGGTCAAAGATGTTGTTTATGGCCACATATGCCTCAAAATAATTCAGAAACTTCTTCGATACCCGTGCGTTCATGACAAAGTAGCCAGCGCTCTTCTCCTCTGGGTCGGTGGGATACGACAATGTCGGTACCTGGCTGTAAATGTTGCTGAAGAGTATGCCGTTCAGGTCGATTCGCGTCTTTATGTACGGGACGGTATACTGGGCACCTAGGTCGAGTTTATGCTGGGGAACGTTTCTCACCTTATCGGTTACTTTGGCATCACTCTGGTTGGTAGCATGGTTGAAATTGTATCCCAGCTTCAGGACCAGGTCCTTTACTGGGTAAAGCTCAGTGTTAAACTCAAGACCGTATACCTCGACATTGCCGATATTTTCGTACTTGTCGGTCTTGTTAGGTCCGGATCTTTCAATCATGTTGGTAATGTCATGGTAGAAAAATGCCAGTTGGCCCCAGGCAAAATCTCCGAAGGAGCGTGACGCTCCGACGGTTGAGTTGATGGCGTTTTCAGCTTTCAACTCAGGATTGCCTCCTTTGCTGGCCGATGCGAACAGATTGCTGAGCGTCGGGAAGCGTGTTTTGCGGGCCACCGAGGCAAAGAGCTTCGTTGAGTCGGAGAAGACGTAGTTGGCGCCGATCATCGGGTTGAAGCTGTTCGTTGTGGGTTTTGTTGTCAAAGGTGATTGACTTACGAAATTGCCGCTACTGTCTGTGTTGTTCACGTTGGCATCGGCTACTTTGAACCAGTCATAGCTGCCCCCTGCGACAATAGTGAAATTTTTCCAATAGCTGATCTCGTCTTCGAGTCCGACGGAACCTGTCCAGGAGTAATAGTTTTCAAAGGGGAGGGAAGCGATGTCTCGCTGCTTGTGGGAGTCCCCGTTGTAATGCAGGGCAATTCTTACGGTGTTCCATTCCACCGGTTTGATTTCGGTAATCAGCGAGCCGCCGATTATGTAATCCTGGTATTTGCTCAGGGCGATAGAGTCGGTAAAGGTTTCATCAGAGAATGATTCAAGCTCGTCCACGTGGTTGTGATAGAACAGTTTTGCTTTGAAGGCCAGTATGTTGTTAACCTTCTGCTCGCCGCTCAGGTCGATACCCCAATCATTATAGGTGGCGAAACGGAAAAAGTTGGAGAAAGCGGGTTGATTGGGAAAGACCGTAACGGAGTCGAGCGAGGGAGGATTCCCTTTTTCTCGATCCACATAGTGGAAATTGACTGAATAATCTGCGTTTTTAGTTGGGGTGAAGCCGAACTTGGCCCAGATGCTGTCGGTCCGGTAGTCGGACTGGTTTCGGGTGCCGCCGTCTTCCGTGATGGCGCTGTGGCTGCCGCCCGGCTTTAGCGTTACCGTGGCATCGCGAGGGGTGAAATCGTCGGACATGCGCCAGCCGTGGGCTTGACTGTGTTCATAATTGAGCCAGTAGTAAAAAAGACCTGTGTTCATACCATGGGAAGCTGAGGCCTTGTAATAATCTACGTCACCGCCTTCAATGTTGACACCAAAGAAAGGTTTTCCAACCGGTTTTTTTGTAATGATGTTGATCACTCCACCCATGGCATTTGTGCCGTAAAGGACGGAAGCGGCCCCTTTGATCACCTCAATTTTGGCAATGTTATCGGTGCTGAACTGGTTCAGGTCGAGTGCTCCGTATTTTGTTTCGTAATAAGGAACACCGTCAATCATTACCAGAACACGGCTCTGATCAAAAATTCCATGAATAGAGATGTTCGGCACGTTCTTTGTCCCGGTAGTGACGCGCACTCCAGGGGTATCGGCTAATGCTTCGGCAACAGTTTTGCTGTTGGTTGCCTGGATATCATCAGCGGTAACCTCGTTGGCTATGGTGATTTCCTGGTCAAGGGGGGGCTTGTCGCCTTTAATGTAGACTTCTCCAAGTGAATAGCTTTCATAGCCCTCTGTAGGGGCGTTTTCTTCCGCTAGTGCGGGAGAGGCAATCAGAAAAAGACAGCTTACCAGCAGCGGTACGGAAATTCTCATCCTCACGATAAAATTCCTCCTTTGTGTAATTTTTAAGCAAAATAACATTAAAGCCGATAGTAATAACAACTTTCGCTATATATCAAAAAAAACAACGCATTGCAAGTTGTTTTGTTCATTAAAATTAAAGAGTATTATTTTTGCAAAGCTTGTATTAATTCGTCCGTGGGGTGAAAGGATCCTGTGCTGAGGGAGTCTGTCGACTGGGTCGGTCATTTTCATAAATACGCTATATATTGTTGACTACAGCAAGGGGTGTTTGTTATAATTTTCCATCTTAATTTTTTCGAGGTTTTCCATGACCGTTTTTGTCTGTATTGACGATACCGATTCCATCGATTCCCGGGGAACGGGAGAATTAGCCGACCTGCTGGCCCGTGAGGTCGAAAACCGCAGTTGGGGCAGATGCAGTTCCATAACCCGGCATCAATTGTTTGTCCATCCCGATATTCCGTATACCTCCCATAACAGCTCCATGTGTTTCATTGCCGACATGGACGAGGCGCACCTTGGAGCGCTTACCGAATATGCATCCGATTTTCTGGCGCGTGAAAGTGCGGAAGGCTCTGATCCCGGCCTTTGTGTTGCTGTTGCGGAACGACTTCCGCGAACGGATGCCCTCATAGACTTTGGCTATCGTGCTAAACGTACCGTTATTGAGATGCAGGAAGCGTACTGTCTGGCGACAGCGGCGGGAATCCACCTTTCCAGCCACGGAGGGACCGGTCAGGGCGTTATTGGTGCGTTGGCGGGGGTTGGCCTGCGTCTTGGCGGGAATGACGGCAGAATGCGGGGCACTCTCTCTATTCCTGCCACAGATGGAGTCGCTGCGGTGAAAGACATTTTGAGCCATTCCGAGGTTGATGTCGTACGGACCATGGAAGGAGCCTGTTTGGCTGCGGAAGACCGAGTGCGTTTTGTTGACAAGGTGAAGACAGTTCTTATGGGTGGGAAATTGGTTTTGCTTGTAATGCCGGATGATGCGGATAAGAGCGGCGTTAAGTGGAAATCTTGTACAAGGCAGCAACTGAAAGCATATTAGGAATGCCGGAGGCGGGGTGTCTACCCGGTTTTCCTGCATGAAAACCAATGAAGAGCCCTCCTGATTTATGGGGGCTTTTTTCTTGGAGCAATGCAGGGACAATAATACCAGCCGGCCTTCTTGGCAGGGATGTCAATGCCGAACGATAATCCATGCCCCGATAATGAGAAGCAATGCCCCTAGAGACCGTTTCAGATCTATCTGCATCCCTCCGAAACCGAAGACTCCGAAGTGGTCAAGGATGAGAGCGGTGAGAAGCTGCGCCGATATTGCGACAGCCATTGTCGCTGCCGTTCCTATTCTCGGAACGGCGAGGATTGTTGCTGAAACGAAGAAGGCACCGAGAAATCCTCCTGACCATTCCCACCAAGCTGTTTCGTGTAACCCCCTTACGTTGGTTTTTCCCGATATCAGTACTGCAATTGCAAGGGCGAGTGTTCCGACTGCGAATGAAATACAAGCGCTTTCCAGCAGTCCTGTTTTCTGCGCAAGCCGCGCATTGATGGAAGGTTGGAGAGCTACCGCCACGCCGGCGCAGATCATGATGATGAGAGTAAGCAGATTGGACATGAGTGTTTCCTTTCAGAAAACAGTATAGAATGTCAGTTCCACTATTCAAAGGGGGGAGCGAATCTTTTTCGACTACTCTTTATTTGTCACTCTGCCATTAGTATGGAAAATGAAAAAGCAGATCCTTTGCGGGATCTGCTTTTTGTATGGATGTGGCTGATTTTTATGAGTCCGGCGTCTGTCAGGATGGTCGAAGTATAAGGAAAGAGGCGTTTTCAGCCGTCATTTGCGAAAACTTCATCATTTCCCGAAAGATTTCGTGTCGGTAACGAATTCGTTTGACCTCATATGCGTCAGCCTGGGGGCCGACTCCGCAATAGAGCTTTTTTGCTCTTTTGAGATTTCCCTTTGCCATCTTGATCTTGGTGAGAAGTTCTCGGACAGCCGCATCAGCACATTTCTCATCGTTAACCATGTCCTTGGGGTCGTAGCCGTGACTTCGTGCCCTGCTTGGCATCAATTGCCAGACGCCCATGGCGCCCCGACACGATACCGCTTTTGCGGATAGTCCATGTGAGCCGGTTTCCGCCAAGGCGATTTCAGCAATGTCCATCGGCATCAAGGGTGAGTTGAGAGTTTTCAGGTAACAGAGCACTCCAAGTCTCTGGGCTCTCTGCGGGTTAGTCCTTTTGGCAAACGCCGCAATAATTGCGGGAAGCTGTCTTCTTCTTTCTTCCAGGTTTGAGCCCTTTTCAACTGCCTGACGGATCTCTTTGTCCAGATCAGAAAGTGCTGGTATTGCTGTTGTCTGGGCTTGTCGAATCTGGGTCTGGTCGCATGACATAGCGCACAGCGCGACTGCTGCGATCAAAATAATAAATTTCTTCATAAGTAGGGTGGGGGTCGGTTTTTTCGGGTTTTTGCCGGACCAACGATTATGTTGTTCGTTGTGGAATTGTTCCTGATTTTCCGGCGTGAACCTCCTTTCAGTGGTTTTCCGCGCAGATGGCGGATAGTTTTGTATGCTGCCTGTTACCGGACAAGGATATTTGCCCAGGATATTCGTGTAACGCGAGTTTTGAAAATGTCGGCAATGGGACTAGGCTGTAGGGTTGGATAATAGAGCTTGGGAGTGAAGCCGGTGCCCAGAGAACCGCTGGTCTGAGAAGCAGAATGGATTCTTCCTGCCTGAGATTATAGCGGACCCTTAATGGTGAATTTTCACCATTGAAACAACCGGTGCCTTGGAGAAAAACTCGCGATGGGTTATTTGAAAGTTATTCAACTTAAACCATAATAGGAGGTAATGTCAAGGAAAGAGAGAGATAAATACGTTTGGATAGATGTAATATGCTGAAATAACAGGATAATTAAATTTCTTCGAACAGAGAGTGTCCTCGATCGATTAATGATGCATTGTAAGGGTCAGCCATATTGCGGAAAGGGCAAAGATGAAGTTTGCTGCCCATGCTGATACCATGGGGGGGAGAATCCCGGTTTCTCCTAATGAGATGAGAATGGCATTGATAATAAAATAGGCGAATCCAATGCCGATGCTGAGGCCGATTCCCACTGCAATCCCGCTGGAACGACCCCCTCGCAGGGAAAACGGTATCCCGACAAAAGCCATGATCAGGCAGGCAAAAGGCATGGAGATCTTGGCATACATTTGCGCCTGGTACTTCGTTGCATCATATCCAGCTTTTCGTAGTTTTTCAGTGTACCTTTTCAGCTTGAAAAAGCCCATATCATCTGCGTGTTTGTCCCAGATTTTGAGATCATTGATTTTGAGTTGCAGGGGAACCGGCAGGGATGCAGTCTTACTGATTTCCGTTACCTTGCCATCTGAGAAGCTTCTCTCCACGACATTTTTCAAGGTCCAGGATGAACCATTCCAGACCCCATCTTCCGCTTCCAATCGTTTGATAGGCTGCATCTCATTCGTTGTTTGCCAGAGCGTAACTCCCTTCAGGGTCCATGTTGTTGGAATAAAGAGTCGTGCTTGGAGTATATAGTTTTTGTCCCGATACCAGATATTGTTGAGTCGGAAAAATGTGCTCGGATTTTTTCCTTCAATCAGAACCTCTTGTATATATTTCAATTTTTGTGAGGTATTGGGAATTATGGCTTCGTTGGAGAAAAAGGTAAAGATGCTCAGGAGGAAAGCAATAACGAGCAGTGGTTTCACAATCCGTTTCAGGCTGATACCGCAGCTTTGCATTGCGACAATTTCACTTGATTGTGAAAGGATGCCAAGGGTCAGCAGGGTTGACATGAGAACGGCCAACGGCATGATTTGATTGATAATTGCCGGCATCTTGTAGAGAAAGTAAATCACGATGTACTGGGGATTGCCGTTTCCATGGGAGAACCGCCTGATTTTTTCGAGAAAATCGATAATCAGATAGATTCCCACGAAAGAGCTGACGGTCAACGCTAGTAGCTTGAAAAACGTTGCGGTGATGTATCTGCTGAGCACGTTCATCGAGGATTACTCCACATGGAAAACCTGGATTGTACCCAGACGATGATTCGCTTCGGTAGGTCGAAAATGGGGATCTTTTGTTCAGCAGCGGTTTTTTTGAATAGATAGATACCCATTGAAATAAATAGCAGGTTCGGTATCCACATTGCAATAGCCGGTGAGACAATTCCCCTCTGTCCCAAAGATTTGCCTATCGAAAGTACTATGTAATATAGTAAGAGAACTGCCAAACAGACTGAAAAACCGGAAGATTTCCCGGAACGCCTGTTCTGGAGACCGAGGGGTACGCCAATAAGGGCAAAGACAAAGCAGGCAAAGGGGAAGGCCAGACGGCGATGGAACTCAAGACGGAGATCTCGGAGTATATTGGGGGCGACACCGGGGAGTTTTATCGCGTGTCTCAGTTCGTTGAAGGTCATGTCAAGTTCATTTTCCGTTGGAACAATTTTATATTTCTGGTCGAAGTTGATGCTGAGATCGTATCTGTCGAATTTCATGAGTTGGTAGTTTGATTTTCCTTGCACTCGGTGGATACCACCATCGTTAAGGATGAGGCGCAGAGCCTTCCTTTTCGGGTCGGTCATGATGGTTCCGCGACGGGCAAAAATTGTTGAGGGTTCTCCTGCATTCCTTTCGTCGTAGATCAGTACGCCGGAGATTTGATGATTTGCTTCGTCGTATCGGGCAACGTAAATTACTAGGCCAGGGAAATCGTCGTTGAATACTTGATCCTTGAGGCTAATGTTCACCCTGACATTGATAGCGTTGTAGAGAAGTGTCTTGAATGCGGTATTTCCCCTTGGGAGCGCATATATTGTGATGGCCGAAGTAGCGATGTAGGCACAAAAGGCAAAAAAGAAGACAGGGGAAAGAATGCCGTAAAGACTTATCCCCCCAGATTTCAGTGCCGTTATCTCGTTGTCCGCAGAGAGCCTGCCGAATGCGAGGAGCAACGCCAGCAGAAACGACATGGGGATGGTGATAAAAGAGAAGGAGGGAAGCATATACAGCAGAAGGCGGGCCACATCAGCAACGGGAACGCCTTTCGCAATTACCAGGTCAGCCAGATTCATGAACCTTCCCATGAGAAGGACAAAAGTAAAAACGGCGAATCCGAGGAGAAAAGGAACGGTAATTTCCTTTAAAATATACAGGTAAAGGGTTTTCTTCATGGCGTCGGTCATGATACATGAGCAGGGCTGAAATAGCAACCGTTGCAGGCGCAACAGCGCAAGGAAACCTTTCAGCGGGCACACATCCCTGCGGCGGTGAATATAGCGATATTCTAAAAATTTCCTTGCTAAATCATGGTCCTTTATGGTAAACAGATTTGCTATTTAACCACACACGCCCCCTTTGTCTCCGGTGGTGTCCGCTGGGTGCGGATTCCGGATGTTTCGAGGGTGCGGAGGGAAAACCAAAGGAGAGAATCATGTCAAACATCACAATGAAAGAGTTGTTGGAAGCGGGTGTCCATTTCGGTCACCAGACCAAGCGTTGGAATCCGAAAATGAAGCCGTACATCTTCGGAGCAAGAAATGGTATCTATATCATCGATCTGCAGAAGACCGTACGACTGTTCAAAAATTCTTATAATTTCATCAGGGAAACCGCTCAGGCCGGCGAGACTATTCTTTTTGTCGGCACCAAGAAGCAGGCACAGGATTCTATTGCCGAAGAGGCGCAGCGATGCAATATGTACTATGTGAATCAACGCTGGCTTGGTGGCATGCTGACCAACTTTGCCACCGTGCGCCAGAGTATTGACCGTCTGAAGCGGCTTGATGCAATGGTTGCAGACGGTTCGATCGAAGGGTATACCAAGAAGGAGATTCTCAGCCTTCAGAAGCAGCGCGAGAAGCTTGAAAAGTCGCTTGGCGGTATCAAGGGCATGAACAAGCTGCCCGGTGCGATTTTTGTCGTTGACCCCAAGAATGAGACAATAGCCGTTTCTGAGGCAAGAAAACTGGGTATTCCGGTTGTTGCTGTCGTCGATACCAACTGTGATCCGGATCCCATTGATTATATCATTCCTGGCAATGACGATGCGATCCGAGCTCTTCGTCTTCTTTCAAGCAAGATAGCCGATGCTGTCATTGAAGGTGTCCAGGCCAGGGAGATTGATCTGCAGACTGATGCAGAAGGCGAGTCCCAGGTTGAGGTTGTTGCTGCTGAAGCTCCGGTGGAACCGGTTGAAGAAGCTGCGTCACCTGACAACACCGAGGCATAAATACTGCTGAGTATTCCGGTCCGGATATGAAGGTCAGGAATTCGGAATTGTTTCTGGCAAGAATAAAGCGTATTACTACAACCTAGTTATCACGGCAAGGGGGCTTCCCGCGTCCGTGGAGGAGGATACACGTGACTATTACAGCTGCACAGGTGAGCGAATTGCGAAAAATGACCGGCGCCGGTCTTATGGATTGCAAAAAGGCTTTGGCCGAAACCGGTGGTGATCAGGAGAAGGCAGTCGATTATTTGAGAACAAAAGGCCTTGCCGCTGCCTCCAAAAAAGCTGGTCGTGTTGCGACCGAAGGTACTGTTGGTTCCTACATTCATGCCGGCGGCAAGATTGGCGTGCTCGTGGAAGTCAACTGCGAAACAGATTTTGTTGCCAAGAACGAGGCCTTCCAGACTTTTGTCAAAGATATTGCCATGCATATCGCGGCAGCCGCACCCCAGTTTGTGAGACGTGAAGAGGTTTCCCCCGAACTCCTGGAAAGAGAAAAGGAGATTTATCGGGCCAAAGCCAAGGAAACCGGCAAGCCGGACAATATTATTGAAAAAATCGTCGAAGGCCAGATATCGAAATTCTACTCTGAAATCTGCCTGTTAGAGCAAACTTTCGTGAAGGATACTGACAAGTCTATCCAGACCTATCTGAACGAGACCATTGCTACCATTGGCGAGAATATGTCCATCCGTCGTTTTACACGGTTTGTTCTCGGCGAAGGACTTGCGAAAAAAGAGTGTGATTTTGCTGCTGAGGTTGCTGCGGCAGTTGGCTCATAATCTTTATTCCCGTAGTGGGCCGGAATTCTGAAAGATATTCTTTCCGGATTCCGGCCTTTTCGTTTGACATGGTTTTGTCAGCACAGATTCTGATGTCCGTCATTGGGGATTCTTTTTCGACGGGAGAGTGAGTTGCTAGAAATATGAACAGACCGCGGTACAAAAGAGTGCTGTTGAAACTGTCCGGTGAAGCTCTTGCCGGCGAGCAGAAATACGGCATTGATCCGAAAACCATTACGGAGATAGCTGCTGAGATCAAGGAAGTGATCGCCTGCGGGACCGAGATGGCCCTTGTTATTGGCGGCGGCAATATTTTCCGCGGGCTTGCAGCTTCATCCAAGGGAATGGACAGGGCGAGTGCCGACTACATGGGGATGCTTGCCACCATGATTAACTCCCTGGCAATGCAGGATGCTCTTGAGAAGATCGGCGTGGATACCCGGGTCCAGTCTGCTATTGAAATGCGCGAGGTTGCCGAGCCCTATATTCGCCGCCGCGCTATCAGGCATCTGGAAAAGGGACGAATTATTATTCTTGGCGCGGGCACGGGAAACCCTTACTTTACCACGGATACCGCAGCCAGCCTTCGGGCAATGGAGATCGGCGCCGAGGTGATCCTGAAGGGTACCAAGGTAGATGGTGTTTATTCCGCTGACCCGAAGAAAGATCCGAATGCCTTGAAATTCGCACAACTAAGCTATATTGATGTTCTGAAGAAGGGGCTTCAGGTAATGGATGCTACCGCAACGTCTCTCTGTATGGATAATCGTCTGCCTATCATAATTTTTGATGTTACCACCAAGGGGAATATTATGAAGGTTGTCCTTGGCGAAGAAATAGGTACTATCGTAAAAGGAGAGTAATATGACAAAGGATATCCTCACTTCCATGAAAGGCCACATGGAGAAGACCCTCGATGCGCTCCGCAAAGAGTATCAAAAGGTTCGGACCGGGCGTGCCAGTACGGCTCTCCTGGAAGATATCAAAGTCAATTATTACGATACGCTGACGCCAATCAGCCAGCTTGCCGCCATAGCAGTCCCGGAACCTCGGACCATGACCATTCAGCCATGGGAGGCAAAGCAGATACCTTCTATCGAGAAGGCAATTCTCAATGCGAATATCGGCCTTACTCCGACAAATGACGGCAAACTGATCCGGCTGGCAGTCCCGCCTCTTACTGAAGATAGACGGAAAGAGATTGTCAAGCAGTTGAAGCGGTTGGCGGAAGATACCAAGATCGCTCTCCGGAATATCCGTCGGGATGCCATCGACTCCCTGAAAAAACTGGAAAAAGACAAACAGATATCCGAAGATGACTTGAAGCGCGCGGAAAAGGACGTTCAGGATGTTACGAATGTTTATGTTGCCAAGGTTGATGAGGTAGTGGCTGCCAAAGAAAAAGAGGTCATGGAAATCTGAAGTATTTTCTTGTGTATGAAAGACACAGGTTTTCCTGTCTCCTGGCAAGGTTTTCCGGGGATGGGTTCCCGCATTACTCACGTAGAATTATCCGATAACCCCTTTACCAAAGGGGGTTTTTTTTAGGACCAGTCATGCAAAAACTCGATCCGGAAAAGTTGCCCAGACACTTGGCTATAATCATGGACGGCAACGGACGCTGGGCTCAGGAACGGATGCTGAAAAGGATTGTCGGACACCGGAAGGGTGTCGAGACGGTTAGGACTGTCGTTGAGGAAAGTTCTCTTCTAGGGATCAAGTTCCTCACCCTGTTTGCATTTTCTTCCGAGAACTGGCTGCGCCCGAAAACTGAAGTGCGTGCTCTCATGGCACTGTTGAAAGCGTATCTGGCCAAGGAGACCACCCGCATGATGGCCAATAACATCAGGTTTGCTGTTATTGGTGACCGTTCCGACCTTCCCGAAGATGTCAACAGTGCTGTTGCCGAGGCAATTGCCAAGACTTCTCAAAACAGCGGAATGGTTCTTACCCTTGCCCTTTCTTACGGATCACGCCAGGAAATTTATCAGGCGTTGACGCAGTTGGTTGACGCTGTTCTGGCCGGCAAAATTCCACGAGAAAAGCTTTCAGAAGATCTTATATCGTCTTTTTTATATACCAGCGAAATTCCCGACCCTGATTTTCTGATCCGCACAAGTGGTGAAATGCGTATCAGTAACTTTTTGCTTTGGCAGATTGCTTATACAGAGTTATATTTTACCGAGGTTAACTGGCCCGATTTCAGCAAAGAGGAGTTCTATAAAGCCCTCGCCAATTACCAGGCGAGAGAGCGTCGCTACGGTCTCATCAGCGATCAGGTCCGAAAGAGGAGGTAACTATCAAACGGCTTATTACGGGATTGATTGCTCTTCCTATTCTCCTTGTTTTTATACTGAAAACCGGAGTTTTTTCGTTCTTCTTCTTGATTCTGGGACTAACAGCAGCAGGTCTCCTCGAGTTTTACCGGATGGCACTTCCCCAGCGGCGTTACGCCGGCTTTGTTGCGGCCTTTGCCGGGGCGCTCCTTTTACCTGCTGTCGTTTCCAATTTTTTACCATCATTTTTACCGGTTGATGTATTCAATCGCTTGCCATTTCCACTCTGTCTGACCCTGCTGTTTCTCTTTATAGCCCTCTTGTCTCTTTTTACCATCAGGGATATCAAGCAGTCTGCCGGAGACGCGGGGTTGTTTCTCCTTGGGTTTCTCTACCTTCCCTTGCTCATGAGCTATCTGGTCTTGCTGCGGGAGATGGACCACGGGGTCAAGTGGATATTCCTGCTGCTGCTTATAGTCATGTCCGGAGATACTGCGGCATTTTACGTGGGCAGCAATCTCGGGAAAAGGAAACTTTATCCGATTGTGAGTCCCAA
Organism: Geobacteraceae bacterium; assembly: GCA_028683595.1. Lineage (GTDB taxonomy): Bacteria > Desulfobacterota > Desulfuromonadia > Geobacterales > Geobacteraceae > RPRC01. The sequence goes on from JAQUHM010000001.1 coordinate 17,166, forward strand.
CAAGAGCGTGGAAGGTATGCTTGGAGGATTGGGAGGCAGTATCATCGGAACGCTCCTTGCCGGAGCAACCTTCTTTCCGGAGCTTACCATTGTGGGTGCTGTCGCGACTGCACTCTTTGTGGGGCTTCTGGGGCAACTGGGAGACCTGTTTGAATCTCTGCTAAAGCGGAGCTTCGGCGTAAAGGATTCCGGCAATATATTTCCCGGGCACGGTGGAATGCTGGACCGACTGGATAGTGTTCTTTTTGCTGCACCATCCCTGTATCTCTATGCTCGATACTTTTTCTGATTGATACCGTTTTTCTTGTCTGCGGAGTTTGTCCAGACGGAAAAACTGTCTCGTCAAATGCCCCCGTTAGCCAGAAAGCCTGTTCATACCAGATAAAGCTACGTGGGCGCTGTTTGCAGTTCATTTTTTATCTTTTCTAATTTTTGAGAAGGCAGTACTCAGAGCACGGGACATTCCTTGCAAAACGTATGTTTTGCTGGCAATAGGCAAAGGATTGCATTATTACTATTATTTGCCATTACCCTGCCTGAATGAGAATCTGTCGAGGATTACTATGAAGAGGCTTACCATACTTGGTTCAACCGGTTCAATTGGTGTCAGCACCCTGGAAATTGTTGCTGCCCATCGTGATAAGTTCGAGATTGTTGCCCTGACGGGTGGGAAGAATCTGCAGCTCCTGAAGAAACAGATTGAAGAGTTTTCTCCACAGGTGGCTGCAGTGATTTCCGAGGAATCGGCAATCGCGCTGCGCAAGATGCTTCCCGGTGTGAAAACGGAGATTCTCCACGGAGTCCCGGGAATGATAGCAGCGGCTTGCGCTGAGGATGCTACCATGGTAGTTGCTGCTATCGTGGGTGCCGCCGGACTTGTTCCGACAGTTGCGGCGATCAGGGCAGGCAAGGATATTGCACTTGCCAACAAGGAGACCCTTGTTACAGCCGGTCATTTGATTATGGACATGATTAAAGAACAGGGTGTTCAGCTGTTTCCGGTCGACAGTGAGCACAGTGCCATCTTTCAGTCACTCCAGGGGCATCGGTCTGATGATGTGAAACGGATTATTCTAACCGCTTCCGGGGGACCGTTTTCCCAGTACCCGCTCGATAAACTGAAGGAAGTTTCCATTGCTGATGCCCTGAATCATCCCAATTGGTGCATGGGGCGGAAGATTACGATAGACTCGGCAACAATGATGAACAAGGGCCTTGAGGTTATTGAAGCAAAATGGTTGTTCGACCTGCCCCTTGACAGGATTTCTGTTGTAATCCATCCTCAGAGCATCATCCATTCGCTGGTGGAATACGTTGACGGGTGTGTCATTGCGCAATTGGGGGTTCCCGACATGAAAGCTCCTATTGCCTATGCCCTAACCTATCCTGAAAGGGTAGCGACCGGGGTACGTGGCCTTGACCTGACGGCAATTGCTTCTTTGAACTTTTTCGAGCCGGACCTCCAGCGCTTTCCCGCTTTACAACTGGCGTACCGTGCTGCTGGAGACGGTGAAAGCATGCCCGCGGTCATGAACGCCGCAAATGAGGTGGCAGTTGATGCATTCCTTGCCGGAAAAATAAAATTCACCGATATCGCACTGCTTATCGAAAAAACGATGAGTGCCCATGATGCCCATTCCCTCGGTTCCATTGAGGAGGTTATGAGCGCTGACCTCTGGGGTAGAAAGAAAACTAGAGAACTGCTTGGCCTGTAGGGAGAACGCATGATTATAAGCATACTGTCCGCCATTGTTGTCCTCGGAATACTAATATTTGTCCATGAACTTGGCCATTTTCTCTTTGCGAAATATTTCGGCGTAGGAGTTGAAGCCTTTTCGCTGGGATTTGGCCCCAAGATCTACGCCAAGAAGGTCGGTGAAACCGAATACCGTATTTCTGCGTTTCCTCTTGGCGGTTATGTGAAGATGATCGGTGAGAACCTGGATGATGAGCTTCCAGCTGAAGATGCCGATCGCTCCTTTATGGCTAAAACGCCACTGCGACGAATGGCAATCGTGGCTGCCGGGCCTTGCTTCAATCTTATGTTTGCGTATCTGGTCTTCATTGTTGTCTGCATGATCGGTATCCCCACGGCGACTTCGAAGATCGGGGAGGTACTGAAGGATAAACCGGCAGCGCGTGCCGGGCTCAAAGCAGGGGACCGGGTCACGAGTATCAACGGCCAGCCGGTAAGCCGCTGGAATGATCTTGCTCAGCTGATTTCAGAAGGTAGTGGCAAGCCCGTTGATCTTACGGTAGTGCGGGATGGCAAAACCTTTTCTGTCAAAGTTTCTCCTGAAATGCGCACTGCGAAAAACCTGCTTGGCGAGACAATTACCTCTCCAGCCATAGGCGTAATGGTTTCAAAAGAGTTCGTCACCGAGAGAGTGGGTCCTCTTGATGCAATAGTCAAAGGAAGCGAGCACACCTGGAATGTTACGAAGTTGACGGTTGTTGCCGTGGGCAAGATCTTCACCGGCTCCATTTCAGTGGATAATATCGGCGGACCGATCATGATAGCCAAAACGGCCGGCGATCAGGCCAGAACGGGACTTGTCTACTTCCTTTCGTTCATGGCTCTGTTAAGCATCAATCTCGGGCTTCTCAATCTTTTGCCTGTCCCGATACTTGATGGTGGCCACCTGGTTTTTTATTTCTGGGAAATGATTACGGGAAATCCGGTCAACCTGAAGGCCCGGGAAGTAGCACAGCAGATCGGCCTAGTGCTGCTCGTTGGGCTCATGGTGCTTGCCTTCTATAACGATATAGCCAGATACTTGCTCGGACAGGGTTGATGTGAAGATCCTTACTATTGATACTTCCACAACGACAAACAGTGTAGCTCTTACGGTGGATGGGCGTCTTCTGGCGGAATACATTGTCAATCCGGACCGAAATCATTCTTCCAGTCTCATGTATGGACTTGACATGGTTTTAAGAGATTCCGGAGTTACGATAGACGAATTGGATGCCATTGGGGTTTCGCTGGGTCCAGGGTCTTTTACGGGCCTGCGGGTCGGCATTGCGACCGCAAAGGGGTTGGCCCTTGCCTCGGGGAAACCAGTTGTTGCCTTTTCCTCTCTTGCTATGCTTGCCATGAACCTTCCTTACGCCGCCTTTCCGGTTTGTACCATGTTCGACGCGAAAAAAAATGAGGTGTATGCTGCACTTTACAGCTGTAAAGAATTGCCGGAAACCCTGCTTGCCGAATGTGTCGTGCCGCCTGCAGATTTCCTTGCCCGGGTTCGGGTTCCAACCCTGTTTGTCGGCAGCGGTGCACTGCGATACCGTGATCTGATTGTGGAAACTTTAGGCGAACGTGCCATTTTTGCTCCGTCGGTATGCCATCAGCCACGTGCATCGGCAGGGGCCTTCCTGGCAGCCGACCTGTTTGCCCGTGGAGAACTTGTTCCGTCTGCGGCGCTTGTCCCCTCGTATTTGCGGGCATCCGAGGCGGAGTTGGCCCGTATGAAAAAGGAATCAGAGGCATAAAGGCTTGGTTCCTCAGTATTGACAGTGATGGACGAATGTATTAAGGTACCTTTTTATTCCCTTAAAAAAGGGACTTGACTCAAGAGGTTTGAAAATATGCGTAGTGACATGATAACACAAGGACTTGAGCGGACACCTCATCGTGCCCTTCTGAAAGGTGCCGGTGTACCTCAGAGTGAGATGGAGAAACCCTTCATCGGCATTGCCACCAGCTTTACCGACCTGATTCCGGGGCACGTAGGTATGCGGGATCTCGAGCGTTTTATCGAAAAAGGCGTGCATACCGGTGGCGGCTATTCTTTTTTCTTCGGCATACCCGGAGTGTGTGACGGTATTGCCATGGGGCATAAGGGGATGCATTATTCTCTTCCGACCCGTGAGCTTATTGCAGACATGGTGGAGTCGGTAGCAGAGGCGCATCGCCTTGACGGTCTGGTACTTCTTACCAATTGTGACAAAATTACTCCGGGGATGCTGATGGCTGCTGCCCGGCTCAATATTCCCTCTATTGTAGTAACTGCCGGTCCGATGCTGTCCGGACGTGGTTTTGATGGCCGACGGTACTCGTTTGTCACCGACACTTTTGAGGCAATGGCCCGTTACAAGGCCGGAGTTATCGATGGCAAGGAGCTTCAGGCCTGTGAAGACAACGCCTGTCCAGGTGTCGGTTCCTGCCAGGGGCTTTTTACTGCCAACACCATGGCTATCCTGACGGAAACCCTTGGCATGAGTCTTCCCCGTTGTGGAACAGCTCTTGCCGTTTCGGCCCTCAAGCGTAGAATAGCCTTTGCTTCCGGAGAAAAAATCGTTGATCTGGTCAGGAATCAGGTAACACCCCGCCAGATATTGACTCGCGAGGCATTTGAAAATGCAATCCGCGTTGATCTTGCCCTTGGCGGATCGTCGAACACGGTGCTGCACATGCTTGCCATTGCCCGTGAAGCCGGTGTTGATCTACCCCTTGAGACCTTCGACATTTTATCTCGTGAGACTCCACAACTTGCTTCCATGAATCCGGCAGGTGGGCATTTCATGGAAGACCTTGATGTTGCCGGAGGGGTTCTCGGTGTGCTGAAGCAGCTTGGTGAGAAGGTGAAAGACAGTCAGACGGTCATGGGGCTTTCTACTCTTCAGCTGGTATCAGGGATAGACAAGGTGGATGAGTCTGTGATTCATCCTCTGGACAAGCCGGTGAAGAAAGAAGGTGGCATTGCTGTCCTCTTTGGGAATCTGGCCCCTAAGGGTGCTGTCGTCAAGCAGTCGGGTGTTTCTGAAAAAATGATGCAATTTACCGGAACGGCCCGCTGCTTTAATTCGGAAGAAGAGGCTATGGCGGCACTCATGGAAGGCGGGATTGTTTCCGGGAATGTTGTCGTGATACGCTATGAAGGCCCGAAGGGCGGCCCCGGAATGAGAGAGATTCTGGCGCCTACTGCTGCACTCATGGGACTTGGTCTCGGAGATTCGGTTGCGCTTATTACTGACGGACGTTTTTCCGGCGGAACGCGGGGCCCCTGTATCGGTCATATTTCTCCTGAGGCGATGGAAGGCGGGCCGATTGCCCTGGTAGAAGAGGGTGATCAGATTGTGCTCGATATCCCGAATCGCAAGCTGGAACTCCTTGTGGACGAAGGGACACTGGAGCAACGTCTAAGCGCTTGGCAGCGTCCGGAGCCGAAAATCAAGAGCGGTTGGCTGTCACGGTATGCCAAGGTGGTAACCTCGGCCTATACGGGAGCGATCACCACCGGCGACTAATGGACACTCTTTTTCCTGATGGTGGAAGGAGCTTCTGTTCCTTGTGCCCAACTCCTATCGGGGGGTTATTGTATGAAACTCGCAGGTGCGAGAATATTGCTGGAATGCCTTAAGCTGGAGGGTGTAGACACGGTCTTCGGCTATCCCGGAGGCACGGTCATCAATATTTACGATGAACTTTACTCCTTTCCGGAAATTCGGCATATTTTACCACGACATGAACAGGCAGCGGTCCATGCAGCTGACGGTTTTGCCCGGGCGAGCGGCAAAGTAGGTGTTGCTATTGCGACATCCGGACCGGGTGCTACCAATACGGTCACCGGTATTGCAACTGCTTACATGGACTCCATTCCACTGGTTGTCATAACCGGTCAGGTCCCAACGGCGCTTATCGGTAATGACGCATTCCAGGAAGTGGATATTATCGGCATTACCCGGCCATGCACGAAGCACAATTTCCTGGTAAAGAATGTCAAGGAACTTGCAGGAATTATTAAAAAAGCCTTCTACATAGCCCGTACCGGCCGTCCCGGCCCGGTTCTTATCGATCTGCCCAAAGACGTACAGGTTGCCGTAGCTGACTTCAAATATCCTGACAAAATCGAGATGCGAAGTTACAAGCCGACCGTTGAGGGGCATTCGAAACAGATTGAGAAGGCCGCCTCCATGATTCTTGCGGCCAAGAAACCGGTGCTCTATGTTGGCGGTGGGGTTATTCTCGGCAACGCCTATGACGAATTACGTCAACTGGCCGAGATACTTCATGCCCCGGTTACCACGACTCTCATTGGTCTTGGTTCTTTCCCGGAGGACAGTCCGCTTTCTCTCGGACTTCTCGGTATGCATGGTACCTATTACGCGAATATGGCAGTTACCAACTGTGATCTTCTTGTGGCTGTCGGAGCTCGCTTCGATGACCGTGTTACCGGGAAAATCCCTGCTTTTGCTCCCCATGCCAAGATAATTCATATGGATGTGGATCCCACTTCCATCAGAAAGAACGTCCGAGTCGATCTGCCGATCGTCGGCTCAGTTCAGGGAGTTTTGGACAAGCTTCTGAGAATGCTTGAGGATCACCGCGAGGGAGTCGAGGCTTTCAGGACTGCCGTGAAACCATGGCTTGCAGAAATCGATGGCTGGAAGGCAAAACATCCTTTATCGTATAAAGAGTCTTCAGAGGTCATCAAGCCCCAGTCGGTCATCCGAAAGCTTCGCGAACTCTGTGATCCGGACGCTATCATAGCCACCGATGTGGGACAGCATCAGATGTGGACTGCACAGTTCTTTACCTTTACCAAGCCTCGCACACTTCTCACTTCGGGTGGCCTGGGTACAATGGGATACGGCCTTCCCGCCGCAATGGGAGCTCAGGCTGCATTTGCCGGACGCCAGGTGATAGCTATCTGCGGTGATGGCGGTTTCCAAATGAATCTGCAGGAATTGGCAACTCTGGTGCAAAATAAGCTGCCGGTAAAAATCTGTATTATGAATAATAACTATCTCGGTATGGTTCGACAGTGGCAAGAGCTATTCTTTGGGAAACGCTATTCGCAGACTGTTCTGGATCTCCCGATCGATTTCGTCAAATTGGCTGAAGCTTTCGGGGCGACAGGCTTTACCGTATCAAAACCGGAGGAGTTAGAGGCGACCATTCGGAAGGGATTGGCAACCCCTGGTCCGGTTATCATGGAGTTCAAGATAGCACGGGAGGAGCAGGTTCTTCCCATGGTTCCTGCAGGCGCTTCCCTTGATGAAATGGTTCTTGCATCGTGATCTGCCTGGAGAGGAGACTCTGCCACGACCTCTATTTCTCACGCATTGAGGAGACTTCCCCATGAGACATACTATAACGGTACTTGTGGAAAATGAATTCGGCGTCCTGTCCCGTGTTGCAGGGCTCTTCTCCGGTCGAGGATTCAACATCGATTCTCTTTCGGTTGCTCCAACGAACGAGGAGTCAATCTCCCGGATGACAATCGTTACCCGCGGTGATGCACAGATTCTTGAACAGATTACCAAGCAACTCAATAAATTAATCGATGTTATCAAAGTTTTTGATTTCACCGATGCTAGTATCATCGAGCGGGAAATAGCACTTGTCAAGGTAACTGCAGAGGATGCCGACAGGGCCGAGGTGTTGAGGATTGTCGATATTTTCCGGGCAAATGTCATTGATGTAACACCGAAAACTTATACCATCGAGGTGACGGGGGCACCGTCAAAAATCGATGCGGTACTTGAATTGCTGCGACCGCTCGGTCTCAAGGAACTGGTGCGAACAGGGCCGGTTGCCATTGTTCGCGGCGCTAAAGGATGGAAAGGCTAGTTGGCCGATCCGGGGAAAAATACAGAAGGTATCGCCCCAATAACGGGGATGTACATACATCAAGGAGGATATAATGCGGATATATTACGACAAAGACTGTAACCTTGAAGTACTCAAGGGTAAAAAAGTGGCAATAATCGGATACGGATCCCAAGGACATGCTCATGCGAATAATCTGAAGGACTCAGGTATTGATGTGGTTGTTGGCTTGCGTGCGGACTCGACTTCGGTTAAAAAGGCGGAAAATGCCGGACTGACAGTTCTCCCCACTTCCGAAGCCGTCAAGATTGCTGACGTTGTCATGATTCTGCTTCCGGACGAGATCCAGGGCGATGTCTATAGGGAAGAGATTGCTCCCTTTGTGAAGCAGGGTGCCTACCTTGCTTTCAGCCATGGCTTCAATATCCATTTTGGCCAGATCGTTCCCCGTCATGACATCAATGTCATCATGGTCGCTCCCAAGGGCCCGGGACATCTGGTACGTCACGAGTATACAAAAGGCGGTGGAGTTCCCAGCCTCATCGCGGTGCATCATGACCCGGCCGGAAATTCCCGTGACGTGGCGCTTGGCTATGCCTCCGCAAACGGCGGTGGACGAGCCGGTATCATCGAAACTTCTTTCCGTGAAGAGACTGAAACCGATCTTTTCGGCGAGCAGGCTGTACTCTGTGGCGGTGTCAGCGCCCTGATCCAGGCTGGCTACGAGACCCTCGTGGAAGCCGGCTATGCTCCTGAAATGGCCTATTTCGAGTGCCTCCACGAGTTGAAGCTGATCGTTGACCTGATCTATGAAGGCGGAATCGCAAACATGCGCTACTCCATCTCCAACACTGCTGAATACGGCGATCTGACCCGCGGTCCCCGCGTGATCACCGAGGACACCAAGGACGAGATGAGACAAATTCTCGCAGAGATCCAGACCGGTGAATTTTGCAAGGAGTGGATGCTGGAGAACAAAATCAACCAACCTGTCTTCACTGCACTTCGTCGTCAGGCAGCCGAACATCCCATCGAAGAGGTTGGCGCACAGCTTCGGTCCATGATGTCCTGGATTGGTGCTTCCAAAATCGTTGATAAAGCAAAAAACTAGAGTAGATGCGAGATAAAGAGCGGCCGGATTCCGGATCATGGTTTATCCATGAGCCATATCCGGCCTTTCTTTATAAGCCGACGGTCCAAGAGTCTCTCGGACTTAGGGGGATTCTGCTGCAAACCCGTCTGGACGGTCCATAGTTCGCTGCTTTATTGGTTAACTGAACTACTATTGCCCTGCAAAAACGGCAAAACTGTCCTCACCCAGCCGAATTTTCGCTTCGATTTCCTAAATCCGACAGGCTCCTATTGAGGTTAGTAAACAATGCGAAATCAAAATACACCGATAGCCGTTGAAGGATACCCCTTTATTCTTGGGGCTGCTTTCGTAACTCTGGTTTTGGCACTGCTTTCATGGAAGATTCCTGCGCTTTTGGCGCTTGGAGTAACCTTTTTTATTGCATATTTTTTCCGGAATCCGCAACGTTGTACTCCGGAAGGGGAGACCCTTGTCGTTGCACCCGCTGACGGCGTTGTCATTTATCTCGGGAATGTCACCGAAAAACATCTTGGCGAGGAGATGCTCAAGATCAGCATCTTCATGTCGGTTTTTAATGTGCACATCAACCGTGTTCCCCTTTCGGGCAGGGTTCTGGACACGTTTTACGTTCGAGGAAAGTTCCTGGATGTCCGCGATGAAAAAGCCACCTTTGAAAATGAGCAAAGCGGCATGGTGCTGGAAACTGAAAAAGGTCAGAGGATGGTTGTTGTCCAGGTTGCCGGCCTCATTGCGCGGCGCATAATATCATATCCGGAAAAAGGGGATATTCTCCGTCGAGGCTCACGGTACGGTTTGATCCGGTTCGGCTCCCGTCTTGATGTATTTCTGCCGAAAGATATCGATCTGAGGGTGGCGGTCGGCGACAGAACGGTGGCGGGTGAAACTGTTCTCGGGGATCTGCCATGAACAGAGAAAGAAATGATGACTGTGCTAAAACTGATGCTAGGGAAAGAATCGATATGGCTGAGGGCATGAGGAAGGGTATCTACATTCTGCCAAACCTGTTTACCACCGGCAGTCTTTTTGCCGGGTTTTACGGAATTGTTGCCACAATGAACGGGAAGTTTGATGAAGCGGCACTCTGGATACTGGTAGCATCCGTTTTTGATGGACTTGATGGCAAAGTGGCGAGACTGACTGGAACCTCTTCCAAGTTCGGGGTTGAGTATGACTCCCTGGCCGACCTGGTAGCCTTTGGTGTGGCTCCCGGAATTCTCATGTACTCTTGGGCCTTGAAGCCCTTTGGGCGGCTTGGCTGGCTGGCGGCTTTCCTCTTTGTGGTCTGCGGCGCCCTTCGTCTTGCCCGGTTCAATGTTCAGGTCGCTACCGTGGAGAGCAAGCGTTTTGTCGGTTTGCCGATACCTGCGGCAGCCAGCATGGTTTCCGCGATGGTCCTCCTTTTTTACCATTTCGGCTGGCCCGGATCTTTCAAAAAGCTGGCAATTCTTCTGCTGATTTATCTCCTGGCATTCCTCATGGTGTCCAACTTCCGCTACTATTCCTTCAAGGATCCGAGCATTATCAAGCGGCAGCCCTTTATCTTCCTGGTGCTTGCCATTCTGTTGCTGATTATAATTGCCGCACAGCCGGTAGTGATGCTCTTCATTATCTTTATTTGCTATATCTTTTCCGGACCCATTTCGTATGTCATGACCTACCCGCGCAGAAGACGGCTGCAAAAAGCCCTGCACAAGAGAAAAATCGATGAAGGCCCTTGACAGCTGTGAAACGATCTCATATTATCTGTAAATAATTTTAAAAGGCTGTGAAGAGGAGTAGTAGTTCCCAATCTTTTCTCCAGAGAGCCGGTGGGTGGTGTGAACCGGTGTAAAGAGGGGGCGAACTCGCCTTGGAGCCGTTTCGGCGAACCTTATGTAGCCGAAGCCGTGTCCCTCGTTACGGGAGCAATGAGGTCCGCAAAAGCGGACGAATTAGGGTGGTATCGCGAAGCAAAGCCTTCGCCCCTTGTTGGGGCGGAGGCTTTTTTACTTTAACCGGTTTATTGAATGGAGGTTTTTATGGTAAAGGCAAAAACCATCAAGATTTTTGACACGACCCTGAGGGATGGTGAGCAGTCACCGGGCGCCAGCATGAACATCGAAGAGAAACTCCGTATTGCAAAACAGCTGCAGAAACTTAATGTGGATATCATAGAAGCCGGTTTTCCCATTGCCTCGGAAGGGGATTTCGAAGCGGTGAAGCGGGTTGCGCAATCCATAAAGGGCCCCCAGATAGCCGGTCTCTGTCGAGCCAATCTGAAAGATATTGACCGGGGCTGGGAAGCTCTTCACTACGCTGGCGAGAAGGGGCGCATCCATACCTTCATTGCCACCTCCGACATCCATATGAAGTACAAACTGAAGATGAAACCGGCCCAAGTCCTTGAAGCGGCGGTAAAGGCGGTAAAACATGCCCGCTCCTATACTCCGAACGTAGAGTTTTCCTGTGAGGATGCTGTTCGTACCGATCTGAAGTTTATGGCGGAGGTTGTCGGGGCGGTCATTGATGCCGGAGCGTCCGTGGTCAATATTCCCGATACGGTCGGCTATACTATTCCATTCGAGTACCACAATATCATCAGGTACCTGAAGGAGAATGTTGCCAATATCGAAAAAGCAATCATTTCCGTACACTGCCACAACGACCTGGGGCTTGCCGTTGCCAATTCCATTGCAGCAATCCAGGCAGGGGCAGAGCAGGTCGAGTGTACCATTAACGGTATCGGTGAGCGGGCCGGCAACTGTTCCCTCGAGGAACTGGTCATGATACTGAAGACCCGGCACGATATCCTTCCCTTCAAAACCAATATCGTTACAGAACAGTTAACCCCTGCCAGTCGTCTGCTGACTACTGTTACCGGTATTGCCGTGCAACCTAACAAGGCGATAGTGGGGGCTAATGCCTTTGCCCATGAGGCGGGAATCCATCAGCATGGCATGATGATGGATAAGTCAACCTATGAAATTATGACGCCGGAGTCCGTTGGTTTAAAGGAAAATGCCCTTGTTCTCGGCAAACATTCCGGACGACATGCCTTCAAGAAACGTCTGGAGGAGCTTGGTTATGAGCTGGACGACGAAATGCTCAATAAGGCATTTGATCGCTTCAAGTATCTTGCTGACCTGAAAAAGGAAATCTTTGATGAGGATCTGGATGCCATAGTTGCAGATGAGGTGATGCGGGTACCCGAGAAATACAAGCTTAGCCATATTACCGTTACCTGTGGTTCCTTTGCCGTGGCAACCGCAACGGTCCAGATGGAAATTGAGGATATGCCGGCGAGGACTGCGGAACTTGGTGACGGTCCGGTGGACGCCGCTCTCAAGGCTATCAAGAAGCTTACCAAAACCAAGGCCAAGCTTCTTCAGTATACGGTTGGCTCCATCACCGGTGGTACCGATGCACAAGGTGAGGTCACTGTCAGGCTTTCCGAGAATGATCGAACCGTGATCGGTAGGGGTTCGTCCACTGACATTATCGAAGCTTCTGCAAAGGCATACATCAATGCCTTGAATCGTTTGAATATCAAAAAAGTAAAGGTACAAGAAGGTTTGTAGTACTGGCGACTCCGTTTGCTGAAACAAAACCGGAACATTCTCTCTACCGTAATTACAATAACAGAGGGAATGTTCCGGTTTTGTTTTTTGCCTTGCGGTGGTTATTAGTACTGTATCTCGATAAATTCCATATCCAGTAGGTTTATGTGGAGTTTGCGCCTGGCAAGATTTGTTCCCTGGCCAATGATTATTTTGCAGACTTCCGCGACCTGCAGGCTTGCTATAACTGCCGGTGTGAATGATGGATTGCCCAAGCCTTTTTCAACCCCCGTGCCGTTGGCAGAGCGATTATAAATCTTCCGCAGGGTGTCTTCGCCGGGGAACTGGGTTGCTATCTGACCATACCAGCCACCAATTGCGCCATGAACCATCGGGATATTCATTTCCGAACTGACGTCGGAAAGTTCCAGCCGGACCGGAATGCTGTCAAGTGCGTCAACGGCAATATGGACGTTTTTCAGGATATCGTAACCATTGACTTTGCCGAAGGCACATTTGAGAGGGAGCAGGGTTACTGCCGGATTGATTTCCTCAACGCGTTTTCGTGCAGCTTCCACTTTCGGTTGACCCAGCATGGAAGGTGTTGCATAGAGCTGACGGTTCAGGTTGTGCTCTTCAAAGATATCAGGGTCCACAGCAGTTATGTGGCCGATACCGAGCCTTGTCATCTCCTCAATGATGTAACAGCCAAGGCCACCACAGCCGATTACTGCCACATGCGTCTGAAAGAGCCGCAGCTGCTCTTTGACCGAGATTGTCTTGCGGTTTCTCTGGTAGCGGGATGGCAGGAGATCAGATTCCAGTGCGAGCTTTTCCACCTGTCCCATGGTAAGCCCGAAGTGGTTGGAAGCGAATACATGGTGTTTCCAGGGGAGAAGATCACCATCCGCCTGCTTGCGCAAAAAAGAGCGGACTTCTTCCATTGCTAGCCTCCTCCGACGAGAGGGAAGATCGATAGAATGTCACCATCCTGAAGCACCTGGTCTTCTTCTACGTGTATGTGGTTGATCAGCGTCGCACCGATTTCGTCAAGTGGCAGGTTCAGCTCGTTCAATATGTCTCCTACCGTTGTGGTCGGACCATATTCCCGTTTTTCCTGTCCGAAACGGCCAGTGCGGAAAGTGGCAAACAATTTGATCGTCACTGTCATTGATATCTCTCCTTTAGAAAGAAAGCATGGAGCTCATTTTTTACCATAGAGAGCAAATTCACGCTATATTTTATTTCTCACAAATGTTTCCGAATCTCCCGCTGTCGTATCGTTGAACATGTTGCCGTTATTCGATTGCGTGCAGAAATATCAGAGTACGGTAGCCCGATTTTTCCGCCCTGTCAGAATATTCCCGGACTTCCTTATGGATTCGGAGAGTTTCACTAATCATTTCAGCAGAAACAGTATTTTCCGTTACGAGAGAGCAGAGGCCTGTCAGGTAAAGAGCCTTCAGTAACTCTTCGAATCTTTCCCTGTTAAACCACTCAATGCCCTCACTCAGATGAACATGCAGGAATTCCCGGATTCCATTGTCTGCAAACAGTTGTTCCATCCGGGCATCGGCGGTTTCTGTTTCCATTTGATTTAGAAAGAATGAATTGTGGACAAGCATGATTCTCAGGAGCAAATCCTCACCGTTGTCCACAGGGGGAATTTGGTCCCCGAGTTTTGAGACAGATACCTGCTGGAAGCAGGACGCAAGAGTCTTTGCCAGGGCAAACTCCACCAAGACCTTTTCAGGGTGTTCGCGGAAGTGTTCTCCCAAGCTGTCGGAAAGGTGCTGGAAGGTCAAGTAGAGAAGAGCAAGTGTCCCGTTATCATAGTCCTTTCCTGTGGCAAGAATTGCAGACAAGTTTTCCCGGGTTTCCTTCCAGCCTTTTTTCCGGCTTTTCATCCGGCATGCCGCGATTAGGGCACTCAGGTTTCGAAGAATACCTTGGATCAGAGTTGGCCTGTCCAGATGAAGGCTTCCTTCTGACTGGAGAGCGAACAAAAAATCCTCAAGCTTCAGCTTGAGTGCATGCTCTGCTTCTTTGTGTTTGGTCTCAGGAGCTTCCGGATCGGAAAGGGCAGGGAGAAGGTCCGGCAGGCTGAGGAAAAGTGCGCTAAGGGACATCCGTGCTCCTGAGAACTGGATCTGGCGGAGGTCCTCGTCAAGGCTTGCTGTCGGCCGGTCTGCAAGCTCCAGGCAGAGTTTGCCCCAGGTTCCGTAGTCGTCATCCCGGATTTCCCGGAAATCAAGAAAGGCATGGCACTCGAAAGCATTCAGCTTCAGGAAGAGACCCTTTTCCGCAAGTTCCTTTCCGTGACGCAGGTATTCCAGTCCACTTGCGGAGTCCCGAAAGCGATAATAGTATCTGCCGTCCGGATTGATTCCGAGAGCCTCTCCGAGCGTTGTCTGCAGCTGCCTGCTTTCGCCTGAAGCACCTTTTACAGCGCGGGAGCAGGAGGTGCGGATCCAGCCGGAGCTGGTTGCAAAACGGTTATGATAGACAATGAGCGCCCGCTCGTTTTCACAGGAATTGGAATAGGCGAAGATGTTTTCGTCAACCGCGTCACCACTGAGGAAGTCATAGAGAACAAAGTTTGCTGCCCCACTGAAGAGGCGGCGTTTTTTCATGAGAGGGAAGATTTGCTGTTCATGCATTTCCACCAGGTGGCGGTCAATCTCTTCCGTCCAATAAGCTCTTCGGTATTCCATACCGTATTTTTCGGTAAATCCTTCGATCTGACCGTGTCCGAACATTGGCAAACCAGGCATGGTGACCAGGAGAACGGCGGCCCCGAAGTATTTACCCTCTTTACCGAACTGTTCGACAGCGGTCTTTTCGTCAGGGTTGTTCATAAAGTTGACAAATCGCTGGAGAATCTCGGGATTAAATTCCAGGACATTCTTGATGGTTTGCCGGTATTTGGCATTCTCCTCCAATTTCAGCATGTTCATAAAAGCGCTGTTGTAAACCCGGTGCATGCCCAACGTTCGGACAAAATAACCCTCCATAAGCCAGAAGGCCTCGGCGAGGAGCAGGGTGTCCGGAGCTTCGATGGAAACCCTGTCCACCACTTCGCGCCAGAACTCCTTGGGAAAAAGTTCGTCGAACCGCGCCCGGCTGAGGGCATGCTCGGCCCGGGACGGTATTCCGCCGCCTAGTCCGGTTTGGGGGAACCACAACCGCTGAAAGTGCTTTTTAGCCAGAGTCATGGCGGCATCAAACCGGATAATGGGGAAGTTCCGTGCCACATGAAGAATGGTTTGGATTACCGTCTCACGAACTTCCGGAAGGAGGTAGTTAAGTTGTGCCGTGTCGTTCCATGGTGTGCTGGTGCCGTCATTGCCATGGTAAATATAGCGGACCCGTCCCGTCCGGTTGTCCACATGCTGGAAAACAACCGCGGCATCAGTCTTTGACCAATAGCCGTCCTCGATTCGCAGACATATATCTTGCGTTGATGACAGGTCCGGACCTTCGAAGCGATAGCCGGGGTAGGGGGGATAGTCAAGCTGGACGAACCAGTCGGGATGCTCGTGGGTCCAGCGTGAATCGATTCCGGTATGGTTGGGAACCATGTCGCTTGCCAGCCGAATTCCCCGAAGAGCTGCCCGGTGTCTCAGATTTTCCATGGCACTGTTGCCGCCAAGATCTTCTGCGATTACATAGTCATAGAGGGAGTAAGCTGATGCGATTGCCTCAGGGTTGCCGCAAAATTGCTTGATTTTCCGAGAGGCAGGAGAGCGTTCCCATATTCCGATCAGCCAGAGGCCGGTGAATCCCCATGAAGCAAGGGTATCCAGTTCACTGTCGGGAATTTCATCCAGGCGTGTTATCGGCCAGCCATATTTTCTGCTTAACTGGTCCATCCAGACGTACGCCATCTTGGCAATCAGAACAACGTTCGGCATCCATTCCCTATCCTGGGAGAAGCTTTCCGGTTCAGGGTACTCTTCCAGTGGCGATGGGGCGTGTTTTTCCTGTTTGTGTGAAAATTCCAGCACGAGGGGCGGCCCCGGACCGTCCCATCGGGCCCGTTCTTCCTCGCTGATGGTATCAAAAGCGGATATTATTTCACTGAGCACATCAGGGGGGAGCAGTTCCGCCCAGTTCTTCCTGATGAATTCAAGCTGTCTGGCAAGTGAATCTGGACAGGCCTTTTGGGGAGCTCGCAGCAGTTTCAGGATTGGAAGTTTAAATGGTGCGCAGGGTGGGGCCTTTTCCAATTCCCTGTCCAGAATTGATGTCACGGTGCCATAGGGTGAGATGGCGGCCAGGTAGCTGGCATCGAAGAGCGGACGATACGCTCTGAGCGCCGGATTTTCCATGAAAAGCCGAAGCAAAAGCGTTTCCCGGAGAATGTGACGCCTTCTGGTGAATCGACTGGTGTCTCTTGCCAAATACTTCTTTGGTGTGACGGCTTGCTTCCCGATCGGGTCGTTAGGTGGATAGAGTCCGATAAAATGGTGGATAACCCCGGCAAGCGGGCCGCGGGTGAAGTCCAGATTTCCCGCTGTCAGGATCTTTTCCTCGAGGTGTGGATACTGATCGTCGAGGTAACAGGTGAACAGGTAGCGGAAAATCTTGCTCATTAAAGCGAAAAGTCGCAATTCTCCCGATCTGGCAGGGGATGATTCCCTTGCCGTAAACCGGTTGAGGCGATCAGCCAACTGCCGGTAAAAGAGAATGGCTGGCGGCGCCGGTTGGGTGGCCAGGTCCTCCATCACCTTGGAGAGGCCCATCACTTGCCACATCCTGCCGGATATCTGGATTTCGTAAGAAAAGTAGGTGTCTTGCGAGTTAATTTTCTTCATGGTTATCCCGGGATATTCCTTGTGCTCGAAGTTTCTTAAAGAAACAATACTATAATGGCAGATTACCCCAAGTAGCGAGGGGAGTCAATCGAAGCGCAAATTCCTGCTTCTGATAGAGAGCGTGGGCGGAGGATTAAACACTTGACTTGCCCACCGCAGTTGATTATCATGAAAATCATTTTCAATTGGAGGCATGCTCGTGAAACGTGCCAAGAAAAAGCAATTCCAGGATTTTATTGCCGCAAAAGGGCTTAAGTCCACCCGTCAGCGTGATTTGATTCTTGAATGTTTTCTTGCCTCGGATTGCCACCTGAGTACCGAAGAACTTTATTTGAAGGTCCGGGCAAAAAATCCCTCCATCGGCTTCGCGACGGTCTACCGGACCCTGAAGCTCTTTGCTGAAGCGGGTATTGCGCGGGAGATACACTTCGGAGACGGGCAATCACGTTACGAGCATGTTGCTGAAGGCGAACACCATGATCACCTCGTCTGCACCCGGTGTGGAGCCGTGCAGGAGTTCCAGAACGAGGCGATTGAGCAATTGCAGCAGGAAGTAGCAGAGCAGTTCGGATTCCAGGTTGAGACCCACAAGTTGGAACTCTACGGCATCTGTTCCAAGTGTAGAAAATAACAGTACTATTGAATACAATCAGTTTCCGTTGTGGTTGAAACTGATTTTCATAAACAATATCTGCGAGAGAGAAACATGCTGAATTTCAGAAAGAGACCTGCCTGTGTCCCTGCCAATGATGGTTCCTGTTCCTGCTGTAAAAAGGTTGCCCTGGTGGGGAACCCCAATGTCGGCAAGAGTGTTCTCTTTAATGCACTGACAGGGGCTTATGTGACGGTGTCCAATTATCCCGGCACTTCTGTCGAAGTGGCGAGAGGGACGGTGCTTGTCAATGGCGTGCAGTGCGAAATCATCGATACCCCGGGAATGTACTCGATTCTTCCCATCACCGAAGAGGAGCGTGTTGCCCGGGAGATACTCCTCCATGAATCACCTGATGTAGTGCTCCATGTCCTGGATGCACGAAATCTGGAGCGCATGCTTGCCATGACACTCCAGTTGATCGAAGCGGGTCTTCCGGTTATCCTGGTGGTAAACATCATGGATGAGGCGGAAAGAATGGGGCTTACCATTGATATCCCCCTGCTGCAGGAAAAGCTCGGTGTGCCGGTTATCGGCGCTTCGGCTGCCAAGAAGAAGGGCCTGCCTGAACTGAAGGAGGCTATTGTCAGCTATGACCACAAGCGCCATGCTATTTTTGGCTACAGCAGGCGCATGGAATCCGACCTCCTGGAGATTATGTCACTCCTCTCCGGTAGCTATACTCTTTCCAAGAAATCCCTGGCCCTGCTCCTCCTGCAGAGGGATGACGACGTTGCAAACCTGGTGCGGGAAAAGGAGGGGGACGGCTATTCCCACATTGAGGAAAAGGTCCGAGAAAAGATTTTTGCCCGGCGTGACTCTTTCCATCTGGAGCTTTCCATGGAGCGCAGGATGGTTGTCAAAGGGCTCGTCGACAGCGTATTCCATGCGCCGGAAAAAAGAAAACCTGTCTTTGGCGAGCGTCTTTCACGCTGGGCGGTGCGGCCTCTGACCGGGGTTCCTCTCCTGCTGATTATCCTTTACTTCGGCCTGTACAAGTTTGTCGGCGTGTTTGGAGCCGGAACACTTGTGGATTTTCTGGAAGGAAAACTTTTCGAGGGTTATTTCAATCCCTGGATAACCAAAGTGGTGACACACACGATTCCCTGGCCGATCATACAGGAACTCTTTGTCGGGGAATACGGGATCATTACCCTTGGCATCCGCTACGCGGTCGGGATAATTCTGCCCATTGTCGCAACATTTTTCCTGTTTTTCTCGATCCTGGAGGACAGCGGCTATTTCCCCCGCCTGGCCCTTCTCGTGGACCGTCTTTTCAAGAAGGTCGGCCTGACCGGCCGGGCGGTCATTCCCATGGTGCTCGGTTTTGGCTGTGACACCATGGCCACCATGGTGACCAGGACCCTGGAAACGGTCAGGGAGCGCATCATTGCCACCCTTCTCCTTGCCTTGGCAATTCCCTGTTCTGCGCAGCTGGGTGTCATTCTCGCGCTGCTTTCCAAGTTCCCGGGCGCACTCGCCGTCTGGAGCGTTTGCCTGTTCCTTATCTTTATCTTTGTTGGACTTCTGGCATCGTGGGTCGTTCCGGGTGAGTCTCCCATGTTCTACATGGAACTTCCTCCCATGCGCCTCCCCCAGCTCTCCAATGTTTTTACAAAGACCTATTCCCGTATGCAGTGGTACCTGCTGGAGATCCTGCCGCTGTTCATTCTTGCTTCGATTCTGCTCTGGCTCGGCAAAATAACCCATTTCTTCCCGATCCTCATCGGCTGGATGAAGCCGGTCATGGCACTTATCGGCTTGCCGCAGGAGACCGCAATTGCTTTCATTTTCGGGTTCTTTCGCCGCGACTACGGAGCTGCGGGACTTTATGATCTGCAGACACAGGGTCTTTTGGATGCCCGACAGTTAACGGTGGCGGCGGTCGCCCTGACTCTGTTTGTCCCGTGCGTTGCCCAGTTCCTGGTCATGCAGAGAGAAAGGGGAACCAAGGTTTCCGTGGCAATTGCTGTGTTCGTAAGTCTCTTGGCATTCTCCAGCGGCTACGTCCTGAACGAATTCCTGCTTCTTACCGGAATCCTCTGATGCGCTGCGGGTTCTGCGGATATGAGTTCCGCGAAGAAGATGCCAGCCAGGGCTGCAGCAGTTGTCCGATGACCTCGGCCTGCAAGAAGCTCAAATGTCCTCGCTGCAATTATGAAAACCCTCCGGAACCGTTACTGGTGCGGAAACTAAGAAAACTGTTTAACAAGTCGGGGAGCTGACATGAAACTGTCTGAAAAAGCAGAAGAAATTTTGGAAGAACTCTGGGTTGAGGTCGAGGAAGAGGGAAATGTCTTCACGGATATGGAGAAGATTCACCTTGACGTGGAGGATCCTGTCTTTCAGGAATTGACTGATCTTGCACTTATCGAGGTGAAAGAGGGGCGGGTCTATCTCCGTCCGGAAGGAAAAGTTGAAGGTCGAAAAATCGTTCGCCGTTTCCGACTTGCTGAACGGCTCATGATGGATGTCTTCAATATGCGCGGTGAAGCTGCCAAGGATAAGGCCTGCCAGTTCGAACACCTCCTGAACGAAGGGGTGGACACGAAGGTCTGCACACTGCTCAATCATCCCTCCACCAGTCCCCACGGCAAGACGATTCCTCCCGGAGAGTGTTGCCTGGAGGCACAGCGTAGCGGAAATCTGGGAGTCGTCCCTCTCACGGAGCTGAAACCTAATGAGGAAGGTGAGATCGCCTATATCCAGACCGAAGACAACAAGAAAATGCAGAAACTCATGGCCATGGGGGTACTTCCCGGCAACAGAATCCGTCTCCACCAGTCGTTTCCTTCCTACATTTTCAGTGTCGGTTATTCCGAGTTTGCCATTGACACCAACATGGCGCGCGAGATTTTCGTGCGGAGGTAGGATACATTGCTGTGACCGCTTCTTGCGGCGGAGAAAAAATTGAAAGGGCCGGGGGGCAGGAAATTCCCCCGGCCCTTTTTCTGTTTGGCTGATGTGCGCCTTGACTGAGTATCCCCACGAATGGCAAGCAAGAATCCTATTCTGACCTTTATCCCATGTCTTCTCAGAACTGTTATAATTAACTGCTATTAAACATATTGTTGCTCAACAAGGTGCGTGAAGCGGTCCTTTCCGTTCAGATACTGGTATTTTCCACCCGTTGTTTTGTTTCCGTATTTTGGTGAGAACTCTGAAATGGACATGATAATGGTTTGTTGCCAGGATGTATTGGTCGAGTATACTTTGAATCACATTACTATTGCTCAGTTAGTATGTATCCCTCGTACTCTTCAGGATAGTTTTTAACAGAAAAGTTTTATGGCATTTGCTGGCGAGTCGGATAGTCCCTGGGTTGCTTTGCTCAAGAAACTACGTACGAAAACGTATGTTCCCATGTCAACTGGTTGGTCTCACTACTTAAGCTTGTCGTATAGCGGATTGTGCCATGAATGATGACATCCATGAGAAAACACATGGAGAGAAGCTCCTTGAACTCGAGACCATTGTCAACCAGAGTCCAGCGGTTGCCTTTCGCTGGAATGCTGATGAAAAGTGGTCTGTCCAGTTTGTATCCGATAATATAAAGCAATTCGGATTCCACCCCGAGGAATTTCTTTCAAACGGATTGTGTTTTTCCGAAATTATCCATCCGGATGATCTGCCGCGTGTCCGTGAAGAGGTGGCGAGATACTCCCGGGAAGGTGTGGATGAATTCTCCGGTGAGTACCGAATCGTTGACGGAAGGGGCAGGGTGCGGTGGCTGGACGATCGAACTGTGATCTTGCGGGACAAAGATTCTGTGCCGCTTGCCTATCAAGGGTTGTTACTTGATGTAACGGACAAAAAAAATGCCGAGCACTATGTGATCCGGCAAAAAGAAATGCTGCAGGCCATTCTCGACATAATTCCGGCGATGATCATCTATTTCGATCCGGAACAGAGGGTTGCTTACGGTAATCTTGCGTGGGAAGAGATTTCCGGCTGGACCCTGGAGGACCTGCAGGAGCGTGACCTCCTGGAAGAGTTCTATCCTGATCCCGAGTACCGACGCAGCGTCACTGAGTTCGTCATGAGGGCGGAGGGTGTCTGGCAAAATTTTCGCACCAGGGTGAGGGACGGTCGGGTAATCGATACCCGCTGGGCAAATGTGAAACTTTCCGACGGGACCAATATCGGCATCGGCCAGGATATTACCGACCAGAAAAAAATAGAGGAAAAGGTTCAGTTGACCCAGAAACTCGAGGCCGTTGGACGTCTTGCGGGTGGTATTGCCCATGACTTCAATAACATCCTTACGGCGATCATCGGTTTCTGCACGTTGTCAAAAATGAAGACCGACGAGAGTGATCCGGTACACAATTATCAGGACAGGATTCTTTCCGCAGCGGAGAAAGCTGCGGGGTTGACGCAATCTCTCCTGGCATTCAGCCGCAAACAGATGATATCGGTCAGTAGGGTCAATCTGGTTGAATGTGTGAATGAGATAGCAGAAAAGATTGCTCTTGATCTGGGTGAAAAGGTCCAGCTTGAGGTTGGACATGAATTCCCTGAACTACTGGTGGTGGCCGATTGTCATTGTATTGAGCAGATTCTCTCCAGTCTTGCATCGAACTCACTCGATGCCATGCCTGACGGCGGCGATTTTGCCATTACAACAACCCTTGCTGAAATGGGGACGGATTTTATTCGGGCGAACGGTTTCGGCAAGGTGGGTCGATATGCCTGTATGACAGTTTCAGACACCGGCGTCGGCATGGACCAGGAGACCCAGAGAAATATCTTTGTGCCGTTTTTTACTACGAAGGACGTGGGCCATGGGACCGGTCTTGGTCTTCCCAGTGCCTATGGAACGGTGAAACAGTTGGGAGGGTTCATTACCGCGCAGTCGACTCCCGGGTCGGGAAGCGTTTTTACCATCTACCTGCCCAGTGCCACGGACGAGATCTCTCGAAGTCCGGTCGAGCGCCCTTTGTCGGAACACTTGGCAAATCCGGTAATTCTGCTGGCGGATGACAATGATCTGGTCAGAGCGGTAAGCCGGGAAATCCTCGAAAAGTCTGATTTCACCGTTATTGAGGCGGTTGATGGGATAGATGCTGTGGAAAAACTCAGGAAAATGGAAAATGCCCCGGATCTCTTGCTGTTCGATATTGTCATGCCCAGAATGAATGGTTTGGAGGCGTTCCAGAAAATTCATGAAGAACGACCGGAGATTCCGGTACTTTTTGTGAGCGGGTATCAGGAAAAAATTATCTCAACGCAAGGCTTGCCGGATGGTGCGGTCGAGATTGTCGGAAAACCTGTATCGCCAGAGGATCTGGTGCGGAAAATTCGGGAGATCCTGAAGTAAGTGCAAAAATGGTCATTGCGTCACGGGCTGAGGGAGTTTACAAACGGAAAGGATGAGGCGGGGAGCCGATACGGTTGTCCGCCTCATCTGTTTCCTGTAGCAAAGTTTATTTTTCCGACTCCCCTGAAGCGGCTTGTTCTAGGAACTTCCTCAATAGTTCCGAAGTCTCTTTTCTGATGTCGGAAAATTTGATCCCCACTCCGCGCGGTGAAAAGGGGGCTACCTGGTTCAGGAGATAGATGACCTCTCCCTTAAGGTCAATGGAGGGAGTGGCTGGCGACAGGCGCAGGGATATTTCTACCTGCGAGCCGGTGTGCACGGAAGGATGATCGATTTCTACCAACAGGCCACCTTCACCGATGGTTCTGGTCCTGGTCTTGAACGTTTGATCGGATGTCCGGATTATTGCATCGACTGCGATATCCAGTCGGAGCATCTGCCGTTTGACGGCAAAGGGAAGGTTCCGCTGCAGCATCAGGTGGATGTCCCTGACTGTCAGCGGCTTGGTCAGGTAGTCGGAGCAGCCGGCTTTTTTTGCCCGTTCCAGACTCTGCTCCTTGCCGTCCGTTGTGACGATAACTACCGGAATGGTTGATGTGCGGGGATCGCCACAAAGTTTTTCGCAAAGGTCCATACCCTTGCTGTTCGGGACATTAATTTCCGCAAGCACAAGACTTGGTTTTGTCTGAGCAATGACGGAAAGTCCCGATTCCAGATCAAAGGCATGAAAGACTTCGTATCCCATCCTCGCTAGTGTGCGACTGACAAGCTTAATAAAGGTTTCCGATGGATCGATTATGACAATTTTTTTCATGAAATCTGAACCTTCCCTTAAGGGAATCTATTTAGTTTCCGTCCGGAAAGGGTGCTTTATCCCCCCTGGCGGTGTCAATCTTCGGCTTTGCTTGTGCGGCGTACCAACGTACGCCTCCGCGCAACCCCTCGATTTCCTTGCCTGAAGAAAAAATCCCCGCTTTCCAAATCGGAAACCAGCAGTTCCTCATCCGGAGTTTCCTGATGGAATCTGTTTAGATAAGGCTGTTTAATACTGCCCTCAGCTTCCAACGATGCCATCCTTATACTCTCAAAGACACTGCTTTCTATCTAATACTATAAACACGGAATATGTCAATATTTCCGGTGCACTCCACCGGTAGGGCGAGATGTAAGTCTTTCCTGCATCAGCTTACAAGAGCTGCCGATGGGTTACTGCTTCTGGGCCAGCTGTTGCAGGATCTGCTTGAGTTTGCGCAACTCATCACCATACCCTGCCCAGTTTCCCTGGCGCTGCAACTCAACGGCTTTTTCGTAGACTTTCATTGCCTCAGCTGCCAGCCCATGCTGGGAAGTCGTTGAAGCAGGACCGGTTTCGCCGGTTGTTTCCGTGGCAGCTCGAGTTCCGCCGAAAAGTTTCTGTAGTGCCAGTTCCAGAGTGTTCTCCATGACAACCTCATCCCGATAGGCAACAATGACCCGTTGCAGCTCAGGAAGGCCGATCTTATCCGTTGCCGCAAGGTAAAGCGGCTGCACATACAGGAGCGATTTTTCTATAGGAATTACCAGCATGCTGCCTCGGATAACTTCCGATCCGCGTTGTCCCCAGAGGGTCAGCTGCTGTGAGATAGAGGAATCCTGGTTGATCCGCGCGTCTATCTGTTTTGGTCCGTATATAAGTCTGTCCCGGGGGAAGGTATAGGCCAGGAGTTTTCCGTAGTTCGGGTCGTCGCAGCGGGCGGTGAGCCAGGCCGCCAGGTTGTCCCTTTTTGCGGGAGTAAAGGGGAGTAGCAGGATATATTCCTCCTTTTTTTCACCCGGCAGCTTCATGATGGTGTAATAGGGCTCCATCGGATTTTCTCCGAGAGAGGGGATCTCCCAGAGGTTTTCCTTGTTGTAAAAAACCTTGGGGTCGGTCATGTGGTAGGCGGCGAACATGGCTGCCTGGATTCGTAGGAACTCGTGGGGATAGCGGACATGGGAGCGCAGATCATCCGGCATGGCTTCCATGGGTTTGAACAGTTTCGGAAAGATCCTGGCATAGACCTTTACCAGTGGATCTTTCGGGTCGCTGATGTAATAGTCAAGGGTTCCATCGTAGGCGTCAACGACGATTTTAACCGAGTTTCTCATGTAGTTGACCCCATTCGAGACCGGTTTCGAGTAGGGGAGGTTGTTTGAGAATGTGTAGGCGTCTATCATCCACACCAGCCGACCGTCCTTGGTTATGACCATGTACGGATCGGAGTCCAGAAGCAGGAACGGGGCCACCGTCTTCACCCGTTCAACGATGTTTCGGTAAAAAAGTATCCGGCTTTTATTGCTGATATCAGATGAAAGGATGATCTTTTCGGTCCTGAAGTATGCTGCGAAAAGTGCTCGTTTAACCATCGAGTCGAGGGGAACTCCCCCCTTTCCGTTATAGGTGGTGTTGATATTGCCAGTGGCCGTGGGATAGCTGAATTCCGGGACCCTGGTTTTGACGATGACATAGTCGTTGGACAACTCCCCGTAGTAGATTTCCGGTTTGGACACCGTAATGTCGGCAAGGCTGACTGCAGGAATGTCCTTGATGAAAAACTCGGGAAGCCCTTCCTTGCTGATCCGGCTTACAGGGCCAAAGGTCAGGCCGTTGCCGTGTGTAAAGATGAGCCGCTCGTTTATCCAGTTCCTGCTGGGGAGATCGCCGTACGAAAGTTCGCGGGGCGAGAGCATGACCTGGGTATACTGGTCGTTGACGAGATAGCGGTCGTTGTCCACGTCATGAAACTTGTAGTAGGTCCTGATCTGCTGAAGCTGGCTGTAGGTCCTGAGGAGCGGTGCGTGATCCCAGAGTCGGATATTCTTGATTGTCAGGTCGTTCTTGGCGATGTCCGAGGCGTTAAGTTTGTTGTCTACATCGAAGGGGATTGTTTCAATTTTGTCAAGATCGTAGCCGAGGCGGGTGAACTTGATACCATGCTCAATATAAGGCATCTCCAAGGCGAGTTCATTGGGGGCGACCTTGAACTTCTGCAACAGGCCGGGATACACCTTGATCCCGATTCCGTAAATGGCAATGAGGATGACAGGAGCAAGCAATGCCTGGCGCCAGCGAGCTTTCCAGACCCCTGCCGCAACGATGACAGCCGCCAGCGGGGTAATGACGGCAAGGATGCGGTACACCAGGAGCCGAGCGGTTACATCGGCATAACCAGCTCCGTAGACTGCACCGGTTTCAGAAAAGAGCAGTTTGAAACAGTCCAGGTAAAAGCCAGCGGAAACGGTAAGGAGAAAAAAACCCGCTAGCAGAGCCAGGTGTTTTCTGATCTTTGGGGCTACATGCGCACCACTTGGTGTTAGGGCTATGCCGCCATTGACGAAGTAAACAGCGCTTACCAGAAGAATGCTGAACAGTGTTGTAACTCTGGAAAATGCTGCCAGGATCTCCAAAAAAGGCAGGCTGAACAGGTAGAACCCAATGTCTTTGCCCAGGATTGGATCCGTGGTGCCGACAGGTAGCATGTTCATGTACAGGAGAAGTTTTTCCCACTGCAGAGCACCCCAGTTGCCGGCAAAAAGGGCGAGGACAAAAGCGGCGATCAGGGCGATGGGTTTGAGGAGTCGTTCTGCCTCGTCGGTCTTCAATTGATAGAGCGTTCCCTCCATGATAGTGATGGCGGGTCGGGGGAATTTCGAGCGGAGTGCAGGGATCAGGTTGATCAGGAGAAATGCCAGCAGGATGACCCCGAAGAAAAGACCGCAGCCTATTTTTGCCAGCAGTGATGTCGTAAGTACCCCTGTATAGCCTGTTTCCGCGAAGAATTGCCAGTCGATATAAAGGTTCAGCAGTGAAGAGAGGAAGGGCAGGGTCAGCAGGAAGGCGGCTAGGATAATAAGGGTGGTTTTTCTTCCAGGCATGTGAGTTCTCCTTGGCATCTTATCGGCTCGTGGGAATTTACGGATGTTTTCCGACGGATTGCGCTTATCAGTCATACACTGGAGTAGACGTTTTTGTCAAACTGCAATGCTTCGATAAAGGCCCCGTTTTTTTTGCTTCGCACAGAGCATTCTCAACGAAAAAAGGCCTTGCTATTGCTCGCAAGGCCTTTTTTCGTTGATGAATAACGGACTGACCGTCAGCCCAGGTTTTTGGCGATATATCCGGTCAATTGACCGAGGCAGTTTACATAGCTGCCGTATTCGTTGTCATACCAGCCAAACAGCTTAGCGTGGGTGACTGGTATCTGTACCTCCGTTTCCGCTGGAACACCAAGGCTTTGGAGGGTTTCCGGCGGGAGATTGATGAAGCCGGTGCGGGTGTGGGTTTCGTGCCCTTCGATGACAACGGCGGCCGGGACACCGATCATGTCGGAAGAGACGTTCTGCCGGTTGCTGAAAACGAGCATGTCTTTCTGGGACCCTTCGCTTGCTTTGCGGTACATCTCGTTCAGCAGGGTATGGGTGATCACCGGCTCGCCCGCCTCGTCCAGCGGGTTGTGAAAGGTTAGGTTGAGAATGATCAGTGACACGGTGCTGGTGGGAATGCGGACCGAATCCGCCATGAATCCGACACGTTTGATCTCCGGCAGGACCATTTCCAGGGCCTTGGCGGATCCTGTTGTGGAAAGGATTATGTTGTTCATGACCGAGCGGTTTTTACGCAAATCCCCCGCAGCGGTCTTCGGTACCGAGTCGAGGACACTCTGGGTATTGGTCGCCGCATGGATAGTGGACATGGAAGCGGTCAGGATGTTGGATGTCTCTTTTGCTTCCAACAGCGGCTTGATCATGTGAGCCAAACCGGTTGTGGTGCAGGAG
>JAQUHM010000458.1 GCA_028683595.1 Geobacteraceae bacterium
ATCCTTTTGTACCTTTTCAAAGAGCGGTTCAAGGGCGATTCAATCGACTGGGTTTCCCTGTTCGGAAGGTTCAGTCGGCTTTATCAACCAGCCTGAGCCCGATTTAGCACTTTTTCAGGGACGACTACTGAAGATCCCATGCATTTCATCTTCAAAGCGGAAACAGAGGCAGAGTACACCGATTGGTTGTTTTGTCGAAGGATGCTCGATTTTCTGCGAGTAAATGAGTGCGCGGTCCAGCAAAGGACGCAGGTCAGACTTGCGGAAGGTTTCAATGTAGGAATCACTGTCCAGGGTTTCTCGAATTAGAGGATCTGAGGAAAATTCGACACTGCTCTCGGTATCCAAATGAGCACGAATGCTCCCTTCGCAATCAAGTACGATGATTTCATCATAAACAGTGTATTTGTCGCGGTATTCACGCAGGCGGGAAATGATCGATGTCTGTTCTTCGTTTCCGGGTGAAGGGTTTTCGAGAAATCGCCGAATATCATCGTCGGTTGCCAGAAAACCGACGTCGGCGGTCCTCTCATAGAGGTTTCTTATAGGGATGTCCACAACAACCTGGGCTTTCGAGGTTATCTCAAGAACGCCCTTTTTGATCTCTTCGCGAATTAGATTCTCAATAAGTTGTACCTCAAGAAGGCTGAAACCTTCCCGAGTGCTTGCCATTGTTGGGAGAATCGTTTTGGCTTCGGCAGGGCAGTTCATTTCCGTGTTCATTTCAATGTTTTCCCAAGCAAAATTGAGCATGCTCAACAGAGTGCCGTACCTTTGTATCTCCGGCATGAATCGAATGAAATCGTCTATGTTTACCCTTTCCATTTTCTGGCTCCTATTCAGTTGAGCATCTACTCCGAGACAGAAAGATGGTCTACGAAGATATTCACTCTGGTGAATGCCTGGTCTTCCGGCGACATAAAAAAAGGCGCAAGGGATTTTCTCCCAGGCGCCGTTGCCTTCGTTTGTCTATCAATTTAATAAGCTCTTTTTAAAAGAGATACTACAATAGGCAGTGATTTAATCTCTGTGGGTGAAATTCCCCGCCGTTTGTGGCGATTCAAGCATCAGCTGAGGTTATTGATACCCCGCCCCTTCGGCGGGGTGATTAATTGTTTATCTTGTCGGCAATTTCTCTAAAAGCTTAAAAGTTATTTTTATTATTCATCAGTTTTGTCCCTACGTTGAATTGAGCAGGTGAAAATAGGGATACTCCTGAATGGCACTAGTTTAAGCTTATTGGCATGAGAAAAAGCCTGTAAATATTGGCCAAACCAGCCGTGGCGGCCTATGCAAAATGAAGCACTAAATTTCTAGTCCTTTACCTACAAACCTTGTGTCGGAGCCTCATTTAGCTCAGCAGTATAATGGTCGTTCCTGAAAAAGTCCTAAAAAGCTTCAGACTTGCTGTTGAAG
Source organism: Geobacteraceae bacterium (assembly GCA_028683595.1). Classification (GTDB taxonomy): domain Bacteria; phylum Desulfobacterota; class Desulfuromonadia; order Geobacterales; family Geobacteraceae; genus RPRC01. Next base: position 1,417 of record JAQUHM010000458.1, read on the forward strand.
AGGATTGAACCGCCCGTAAGGTCAATGGGGTCAGGCTTGTATTGTTTGATATTTGCAGTAACCTTTCGCTATGGCAATGCCATTTGGGAGTATCCATAATTACGCCTGAATTTTCCGCCAAACTAGTCCCTGAAAGGAAAACACATGTACAAGATAAAATATCAAGAAGCAGATTTAGTAGAGATCAACAATGAAATTGCCAAGGGAATTACCGCAAGGGTTGCAATAGGAAAAGACAACGGGGCCAGCAACTTTTGCATGCGCGTTTTCGAGATTTCGCCAGGTGGCCATACTCCCAAACATACCCATGCCTGGGAACACGAAATATTCGTGCATAGCGGTACCGGCGGGATATTCGGGAATCAGGAATGGAACAGTTTCAAAACCGGCGATGTTGTCCTTGTACCCGGCAATGAAGAACATCAGATAAGAAACACCGGAAGCGAGACGTTGACATTTATATGTCTGGTCCCCTCCAGCGCTCCTGAACTGTAACAGTTGGCAGTCAGCCTTCGCTTCGCCACTGTGCCCCGGCGTTGGTCGCTAATTCAAAAGTATCGCCTAATTTCTTGCTAGCCACAACGTGGGGAGTTCTGTGAAACGACATATATCAAACTAACAGTTTATGGGGAACGAGGGGAGATACTCTTGTCTATTTATAGGGCTAGGATTGGAGATGCTGGCAAGAAAGGTCTGCGGGGGCAGGCTTGCATCGTTTGAGAAATAAAATTAAATTGTCAAAGCCTGGCCTATGACGCATGTAACCTTGAGTCTCTGCACTATTGTTCACCAAAAAACCCCTGCTTGATTAAAAATCGGTCAGGGGTTTTTTGGGGTGTTTCCTTGCCGGAAAAGCCTCTGATGCGCAATTGCTTAATGCTTTCTTTGCCCTGGGTCTCTGGCGTTATGTTCGGAAAACTGCTTGAAGCAGTGCCAAACATAACGAAGTGATCTGATAATTCAGCCTAGGTTCCTGACAGCTGAATCTTAGCCGGCAAGGCAATTCTTGACGGCTTTTGCCATCAAGCCGCCCGACGATGTGCTGCCGCTGACGTGCTGTTACCGGCAGTGACCGGCTTGATTGCTTTCGCGGGTCTAGCCATCCGCTCAAGAGTGGGTGCCGGCGTGACAGGCTCAGCAAAGGCATCTTCGAAGTACCAGGTTTCTGCTTCCAGTGATTGGCCGAATTCATCGAACTCGTCCAGTCGCTGTCCATACTTGTTCAAGCCAACTTCAACCGGTTTTCTGGTGTTCATGTTCTCTGTTGTAGATTGCATATTTTCTAACGCGGGCCGAATCAGGCACTCAAGACCAGGCAGCGGTGCGGCAGACACATCAAAGGAGACATCGAAGTGCCAAGCTTCAGCTTCCAATGACTGGCCAAATTCATTGAACTCGTCC
>JAQUHM010000094.1 GCA_028683595.1 Geobacteraceae bacterium
TATAGCGTTATGGCCGGCGTTCACTATGACCTCTTCACCGACACCAGGCTCAAGGCGGCATTCCAAAGAAACATCCGCTTCCCGTCTCTCGAACAGCTCTATAGTGCAAACGGCGGCAACTCCAGCCTGAAGACCGAACGCTCCTATCAGTATGAGGTCGGTGTGGAACAGAAGCTCCCCGGGAAATCTCTCATCAGTCTGACCGGGTTCAGAACCGATGCCAAAGACTTCATCGAAAAAGATTCAAATAGTGTCAACCAGAACTTCCAGGAATATCGCTTCTACGGATTCGAAGTGGCTACGCAGACCCGCTTTATCGATAATCTCGTCATGAGGGCTAGCTACAGTTATCTGGAATCGAAGGATAAGTCGGACAATGCGACCAAAGACGAACTGCAATACCGCCCTAAAAACAAGGTCACCTTTGAAAGCTGGTATGACTTTGCCTTCGGCCTGACACCCTATGTGTCCGTACAATATGTTGGCAACCAGGTCACCTATGACAAAAATACCGACTCGATAGCCTACAAAATGAAAGACTTCACCCTCGTCAATGTTAAACTCAACCAAAAAGTGCTGAATAACCGACTGAATGTGTACTTCGGAGTAAACAACATCTTTGACGAAAACTATGAAACCAGCTACGGTTTCCCCCAGGCTGGCAGATTCATCTATGGCGGTATTGGACTAAACATCTAACAGTTCTCCCCCTTCACGCAAGAAAGGCGAGAGTTCCACCGAATCCTCGCTTTTCTTGCATTACCGTAATACATTTGCTAAGGCGGCTCATGATCACCGTACAAGCCCTCTCCTACACTTACCCCGAGCAAGATTCACCCGCTCTTTCCGACATTTCGCTCAAGGTCGGACCAGGAGAATGCATCTGTATAGTCGGTCATTCCGGATGCGGTAAAACCACGCTTCTTCTTGCATTGAAAGGTCTTCTTCCTGAAGGAGAACTGAGTGGAAGTATTCAGTCCAGAGATACCCCACTGACCCGTGAAGCAATCCTCTCCGGCTTCGGACTGGTATTTCAAAATGCCGAGTCGCAACTTCTCTGCTCCACAGTCTATGACGAAGTTGCCTTTGGCCCTGAAAACCTCTGTGTGCTCCCTGCCGAAATCAACCAGCGAATCATAGCAGCGCTTACAGCTGTGGACCTCCTGGAATTCGGCAATCGGAACGTGGAACGCTTTTCCGCCGGCCAGAAACAACGTCTCTGCATCGCTTCCGTGCACTCCATGCAGCCAAAGGTACTTCTCCTTGACGAACCCACATCACAACTTGACCGAAAGGGCAGGAACGACCTTCTGGGTGTGCTGAACCGGTTGAAGGCACAGGGGATATCCATCATCCTCGCCGAACACAATATCGAACCGTTTATCGGGATTATCGATCGTTACTATCTCATGTCCGGCGGGAGAATAACTGAAACCCTCAAGCAGCCGCCAGAACAATACCGCTGCAAACACTTACAGGCGGATGCACATGCCAGCCACAACAAGGTTGTGGCACCAGCTGAAGCGATTTTTTCGGCCGAAAGACTTATGTTTTCCTATCCCGGCAGCGAGACTATCCTCAACAACGTAACTCTATCGGTCATGAACGGCGAACTCGTACATCTCCATGGAGAAAACGGCTGCGGCAAGTCAACCCTTCTCAAAATCCTGGCCGGTGCCATCCAACCTGATTCGGGGGCACTCACCGTGTATGGTGAGTGCCCCCCCAAAGCAGGAAAATTGCTTGGCAAGGTGGCGCTGCTTTTCCAGAATCCGCAACGTCAGCTTTTTGAAGACACCGTAAGCGAAGAAGTCTCCTTTACCCTGAAGCAACTGAGACTTTCAGCAGAGGAGATTGAATACCGCGTTCTTTCGGCCCTTTCTGTCTGCGAGGCCTTGCACCTTAAAGACCGGCTGCCCCTGACTCTTAGTTTCGGTGAGCAGCATCGGGTCGCCCTGGCCTCAGTCATTGCTCCAAACCCGAAGCTGATCCTGCTCGATGAACCTTTTGCCGGCCTTGATCCTACCCAACGACTCCGCCTCCTTGCAATTCTCTCCCAAATCAGGGACGAGCTGGAGACAGCAATTGTCATCGCATCTCACGACCCGCTGCCGGACATGGAATGGGCAGACAGAGTTATAACTATGCAGAGCGGAAGAATAGACTTACCGGAGGAAATGCCTCTATGAGAAGGAGATCGAAGGGGAGTGATTATGCCTGCCAGTATCGTGTGGCAGACTCAATTATCCATAGACTGCCTGCCGGGTGGAAGATGATCATCAGCACTACACTGAGCATTCTGATCCTGGTGGTGCGTGAGCCTACCCCCCTCCTTCTTGCAACCACGATCTGTTTCCTCTATTACTTCCTTGCCCGGCTTACCCTGGCAGACCTGTGGCGTGATATCCGTATTTTCCTGGTACAGTTCTTCATCCTGCTGTTCCTGTATCTCTATCAACAAGGTTATCCTGAAGGAATCTGGCCTGCGGTCAGGACCTCAATCCAAATCGTTCTCTTCTTCATACCCGGAATCGTGTTTCTCAGGACAACACAAGTTTCGAGCATGATGAAGGGACTTCGTGGAATACTGCCCTATCGAGTGCTCTTTCTGCTCTTCACGTCTCTTCGATTTGTTCCGTTTTTCGCCCGGGAGATGCAGGAGATATATATGGCCCAAAAACTTCGAGGTGCCCATCTCTCACCAAAGGACATAAGACGGCCCATTTTCTGGAGAGATCTTTTCTCATGCATCATTATACCGCTTCTCGTCAGGGCGCTGAAAACCGCCGACGAAGCTGCCTTATCTGCTGAGGCAAGGGGTATGGGGGCTAATAAGGAGCGGACCTACTATGATGTACAGAAGTTGGAGAAGTTTCTAACGCTGCAAAACAATGCCACTCAGACCGCCGGCGAGTAAAAAGGGCTTTTCTGAAAGAACCATCGGGTAAACAGACACTAAAAAGAAAGATGGGAGAACAATGAAAAACGACGTGAATTTTCTCTGGAACCGATTTTCCATGAGGGAGGCTCTGTTACTGGGTTTCTGCGCCACCTTCATCGTACTGACCAAGGCAACGCTACGGATGAAACTGGGGATTTCCGGCCACTCCATGTTCTTCATGATGTTCTTCCTGCTTCTTGCCCGCGGCATTGTTCCAAAAACCGGAGCATCAACCCTGGTAGCGCTTCTGGCCGGTGTAATCAGCATTGCACTGGGCCTTGCGCACAAAGGCCCCTTGATCATGCTTAACTTTGTTCTCCCGGCTCTTGTCATTGATTCAGCCGGCATCTTTCTGCCTCGCCTCACATCGGGATTCATGACATGCCTGCTCATCGGCGGCATCGCTGCGGCAACAAAGGGATTTACCGAAGGTCTCATCCTCTTTTTCACCGGTGCACCGCTGGACATAGTTATCCTGAAAGGAATTATCGGTGGAGCATGGGCAGTTTTTTTCGGAATGCTCGGCGCCCTTCCGGTACCGGCAATTATCCGAAAACTGAGGACTAACCGACTAATCCCTGATCCCGGAAACGGCAAAGGACTTTCGAAACCAGCACGTTAATCCTCTGATAGCTTCTGCTCGTGTAACTAGTGTCCCGTGCGATTAGTTCGCCGCTGTAATTCCGAGGAGTTTTGGCTCCTGGCAAGGCGACGCATCTCTGGCGAGGAACATCAAGGCAGTCAGGGGCCAAATGAACCACCCCGCCGCGAGCGGCGAGGAATTATACCCTGAGAAATTAAAAGGATGGAATTAACCGCAGGAGATACCTACCTGTCAGAAGAGTCCGATAGTATGGAGGAAGACGATAGCCACGAGAACAGGCGAAACGTATTTGATGAGGAAATGCCAGACCGGATAAAAATGAAAACGGACCGCTCCCTTTTCGATCTCGCTCTTTGCCACCCGGGTCGTAATGACCCAGCCGGTAAAGACCGTTATGAGGAGTCCGCCAAGGGGCAGCAGATAGTTGCTCGCGAGAAAATCGATGGAGTCGAGAAAGTTTCGGTCACCAATGACGTGAAAATCTTTCAGCAGGTTATTGGAAAGTGCGGAAGGAACGCCAAGAAGGAAGATAAGGAAACCGATGACCAAGGTTGCTTTATTCCTGCTCCACTTCTGTTCATCGCAGTAATAGGAAACTACCACCTCCAGAAGGGAAATAGCCGAGGTAAGAGCGGCAAAGACAAGAAGCAGAAAAAAGAGAACCGCAAACATACTCCCCGCCGGCATCCGGCTGAAAACGATCGGCAGGGTTTTAAAAACCAGCCCGGGCCCCCCGGCAGGCTGCATTCCATACGTGAAAACAATGGGAAAGATAGCAATCCCCGCAAGCAAGGCAACGCAGGTATCCATAAAGGATACCGTAAAGGCCGCAGTCGGAAGATTGGTCTTTTCATCCGCATAACTGCCATAGGTAAGCATGGCCCCCATTCCGAGACTGAGACTGAAAAGGGCATGTCCCAGAGCCTCCAGCATACTCTGGGCATCGAGTTTCGACCATTCGGGATAAAAGAGAAAGCGGAGCGCTGTTGGGCCGCCAGGCGAAAGAACTCCGTAACCGGCAAGGAATACGAGGATAAGGAAAAGGATCGGCATCATAACCTTATTGGCCCTCTCAAGCCCTTTGCTTACTCCGCCAAGGACAATTCCGATCACAGAAGCCATGAATACCGACTGCCAGAAGAGCTGGCCCAGGTCGGATGATAACAGCCCGGCAAAAAGTTCCGGCACTTTGGATGCATGCTGACTGCTAAAGGTCCCCTGGAGGGCCAGCCAAAGGTAATTCACCGCCCAGCCGGCAACAACGGAGTAGTACGAAAGGATCACGAAACCCGAGATAACCCCGAGCCAGCCAACCGCTGTCCATGGACCTCCCCTCAAGGAATTGAAAGCCCCGACAGGGTTCCTGTGAGTATGTCGGCCAATAACCATTTCACCAAGCATTAACGGAATTCCAACAACAAAAATGCAGAAGAGATAGAAGAGGACGAAAGCCCCGCCACCATGCATCCCGGTGACATAAGGGAACTTCCAGATATTGCCGAGTCCCACAGCCGACCCTGCCGATGCCATAATAAATCCGAACCGGCTGGACCAGAGACCACGTTTCTGTTTGGGTTTATGTGGGGGGGACATGGAATCTCCTGTCTTGAATGGTATCGTGCCGGCAAAAACCGCGGAATACTGTAACAAAGACAGGCTTGAAGGAAAAGGAAAAAGTCCGGCAGAAACCTGACAGGAATTGTTCTCTCCCCGTGAAAATTATCCACACCGGGAAGGCAAAAGCAGAGGGGTCAGTTTTCAGGCAACTGTCCCCTGCAGAAGGCAACGCTCAAAGGCCTCGAGAATAGCAGGATCAAACTGGCTTCGGGAAAACTGTTCCATGATATTCAGTACCGCCTCGGAAGGCATGCCTTTCCGATATGGCCTGTCAGAGGTCATGGCGTCATATGAATCGGCAACGGACAGTATCCGTGCCTCCAGGGGAATGTTCTCCGCCGCAATGCAGTCGGGGTAGCCCTTCCCGTCATACCACTCATGGTGATGACGTATCCAGGTAACGATCTCCTTGAATCCGGCAATCATTGACAGGATCTCAGCCCCCTTGGCAGGATGCTCCTTGATCTTCTCGTATTCTTCGGGCTGCAGCAGGCCCGGTTTCCGAAGAATGCTCTCCGGCGTTCCGATTTTTCCGATGTCATGGAGCAGCGAGGCAAGCTCTAGCTTCCTGATTTGGTCCTTCGGCATACCCAGCTCGCAGCTGATTGCCACGGAGAGTTCCGCAACCCGGCGTGAGTGGCCGTAGGTATAGGGATCTTTCGCATCTATGGCCGTTGCCAAGGCCTCGACAGTGCTGAGAAAAAACTTGTTAATATCCTCATAGAGATTGGCCTTCTGCAAGGCTGATGAAACCTCGGCAGCAAAGATTCCCATTAACTGGAGCTCCTGTGACCAGAATTCCTCTCCTGAAAGTTTATCCGTTGCAATCAGCATCCCCACCGGTTTCGTATCCGCAATCAGCGGAACGCAAAGAACACTTGTCGCAGGAAACGGAAGCTCTAATCGGCCGTCAACGGCAATATCACAGACCGTTACCGGTTCTCCCTGGCGGAAAACATGCCCTACCAGCCCTTCAGTGCCAGAAACCCGGTAGCCGAGGATCGAATCCCGGTCCCTGCCGATGGCGAAGCGGGCAAACAGCTCTTGCCGCTCCATGTCGAGAAGCATAATAAAAATGGTGGTAGCGGCAAGGATTTTGTCCCCTTCTTCAAGGACCAGCCGGCAGATCCTCTCACTATCCATCTCATTGCCAAGCATTCCCGATATCTTTTGAATAAGCGAGAGCTCATCATAGACCCTGACGATCTCCGAAGACAGGTTCACTATTTCCCCTTCAAGCCCGAGCAATGATTCCAGAGAACGGGCAATCCCCGGAGCAACCTCTTTTCCATTTCCCGACTCGAAACACATCTCGAGCGTGCCGACTCTCTTCTCTTTAAAATACAAGGGCTCCGAAAAAATCATCTTTCCGTCCCTGAATTCTGAAGAGCTGAAGGATTCCCGGTCCCGGCAGTTCGTCCCCACACTCATAAACACCGTGCCCTGGTTGTCCAGTATAAGGAGAGGGGCTTTGAATCCCGCAGAGAGACTGCCCAAGACCTCTTCAATTTTTCGTCGTGACATGTTCCGCAAGACAGTATCCATGAGGCACCCCCCATACCATTTCAGCGTTACGTCAGGCCCTTCGAGTACTCTTTCTCGATTTCTCCTACCAGCTTGTAAAGGCTTTTCGATTCCGCCTTGCGGCCCGCAGGACTCATGGTAACCGGTTTAACATACTTGTTCAGAGCTGCCCCGAGAATCAGAAACGTGGGAACACTCCCTGTCCGTGGAGAAGACCTGATTCCCGTCAATAACTCCTCTAGGCGTTCTTTGTCGAAAGAGCCGATAAAAATTGCGCCGGGACACGAGCTGTTACAATTCTTGACAGCTAGTGGGCCGTCATAAAAAAGGACCGACTCATATCCGGCGGCAGCAAGAATAACCTGCAAGGTCCTTGATTCATCCCTGTCCGGAGAAACAATCATCACCGGTTCACCCTTTACCTGATAGCTTTCAAGGAATGAGTGAATCTCGTATTTATCAAAGGGTTTTGAGACATATCCATGCACCGCCAGAGCTGGTTCATCGCCGGCGTGAATGTGAAGCGTTGTAAGAAGTATCCTGATTCCCGCCGACCTGGCCCAGCGAATCATTGTTTCCAACTCTTCCCATTTTTCCGGAATTTCAGTTACAATGAGTCCTGGCCGCATCGTTTCGATGATATCGCGGGCTCGGGCTGGAGTATCCGCTCCCAGTGTATGGTAGCCGACCTCTTCCAGCTTCTTCCTGAGACATCGCCGACTCACTGTATCATAGGTTACAACGAGAATTGGCTTGTAGTGTGCCAAGTGCGGGTCCTGCATACCGTGGTCGAGGTGCTCAAAACCAGGAACCAACTTTGCGGCAACAGGCACAGTAAAGTAAAAGATGCTCCCCTTGCCAAGTTCGCTTTCAACCCATATCCTGCCTCCATGAAACTCCACGATACCCTTTGATATGCTCAGGCCGAGTCCCGAACCCTTCGGACGGTTCATGCCATGCTCTCCCATCCTGGCGAATGGTTCGAATATCAGTTCGAGCTCTTCAGGGAAAATACCTTCACCCGTGTCCGACACAAAAAACTCAACAAAACCTTCCTTCACATTGGCACCAAGCCTTATCGTTCCATTCCGGGTAAATTTGACGGCATTATTGAGAAGATTCACCAGAACCTGAATAAGTTGATTTTTCTCACCACTGACCTCCGGCAGACCATCGTTTTTCTCCAGGATCAGTTGCAACCCCTGTTCCATTGCCATTGGGCGGATAATCCTTTCGCTCTCCGAAAGCAGTTCATTAGGAAGCATTGAAGAAAAAGTAGTTCCCAGCTTCCCTGAACCGATCCGAATCAGATCGAGAACCTCGGTGGCAAAGGCCGACATTCGCACACTTTCCCCATTGATTGTCTGGAGGAACTCCCTCTGGGTCTCAGGATCGATATCATCGTAGTTCAGCAGAATTTCGGAGTAGGAACGGATTGACGAAAGGGGCGTCCGCAATTCATGGGAAACATTCGAGATAAATTCCGTCTTTGTTTTGTCAAAGTCCTGCAGTTTTTTGTGTGCCTCGGACAAGGCGTCTAAGGCTGTCTGAAGATTCATATTTTTATGGGTAAGAGCCTCACTCAAACTATGGAAAGTTGCAATGGCATTTTCATAGCGAACCCGCTCCTGATGGATGCACTTGGAAATGAACCCTACTACCAGGGTGCAAAAGAAGAAAGCGGCTATTTCGGCAAAATCTGAGGTAAGATGGAGCGGTGCCGGAGGGCTAAAGAGGTACAGCAGCGGAAACAGGATTGTAAAGGCAAGACCCGCACCACGAAGGGTCCGTGAAGGAAAATACAGTGAAAAAAATGCCATAAGGGGAAAAAACAGGAACCGTACCGGGCTTTCCATCCCACCACTCACAAGGCACGCAGGCAGAAGAGTGAGTATGGAAAGATACAGAATACTTGCTCGAATCCGTGTATTCATGTACCTAGCTCCCGAGTATGTCCTTGATCATTTTCAGGACCTCTTTGGGACTGAATGGCTTGGTTATGAAACTGTCTGCCCCGCTGGCAATACTCAGTTCCCGATCCAGCTCCTGTCCCTTGCAGGTGAGGATGACAATATGAATATCCTTCAATCGTTCGTCCTGTTTAATCGTTTTACAAACCTCGTCTCCTGTCATCTTCGGCATGATCAGGTCAAGGAATACAACCCGTGGTTTCGTCTCCCTGATTCTTCGCAGGGCTGTATCACCGTCAGCAGCAGTCTCAACAATATAGCCGTCCCTTTCAAAGACAAAGCTGAGGGCTCTGACGATATGAGGTTCGTCATCTGCGATAAAAATGTCGATACCAGCCATTGACCACCCTGAGAGAAAACGGGATAAGTTATCTTAGAGGGAGTATACATCATATCGAGAAATTTTCTTCTCATAGACAGCCGAGAATTTCTTACTACATGGAAAATTCCCCTCTCGGAAAGGATTTCGAGACAAGGAACTTGACACATCGCCCCCTGCCACCCTTGATTTAATTAGTTTCCATCCGGAAACTAATTAATCGCATTATAATTATCGATGATACCGAGTTCAACGCAATAAACAAAGAAGTTGCCCTGCCGAATAATATTTCTTGCAATACGTCAGAATTTCCAGTAGTATATCGAGTTGACTGAAACAACGCACTGACGGAACACCCCCCTATTTTCAATTATTTGGTAACCCGTCCAAAGCTTCATCGATCACTGACCCCCCCCCACTGCTTCTAGTTTTTTTCCTGTGGCGCAGTAAATACGGTTGGCGACGATATATTAGAAGCCAGTCAGTATGTGCTGCCACCGTTTCCCTTTTCAGCGCACTTGTGTGCCCTGCGGTGTCTCACGAAACCCTATTCAAGGGTTTTCCGTCCGGAAGCATCTTGTCCCCGGCGCGGCGAATGGCGTTGTACGCCGAATGCACGCGGACACTAGATGTTCCTCACACAGGGAAAGCCGAAAGGAAGAAGAATGACCTTTGCTAAGTTTGAACTTGCCCAAAAAATCACCCAAGCCATAACCGAGTGCGGCTATGAGACACCAACACCTGTCCAGTCCCTGGCAATTCCCATGGCCCTGAGCGGCCGTGACATTCTGGCCTCTGCCCAGACCGGGACAGGAAAAACCGCAGCATTCGTACTACCGGCTCTCCAACTGCTTACGAACCGTTCAACCCTGAGAGGGATCGGCCCCCGTATCCTGATACTGACGCCCACAAGGGAATTGGCAAAACAAATTACCGACGCAGTCCGTCTCTACGGGCGCCATATGCACGTAAAGTCCGGGGTAATCCTCGGCGGCATGCCGTACCGGGAACAACTGCGCCTGCTCTCAAGCCCGGTTGACATTATCGTGGCAACGCCAGGACGCCTTATTGATCATCTGGAACGCGGCAAAATAAACCTCTCCCGCGTCGAGATTCTGGTGCTGGATGAGGCTGACCGCATGCTGGATATGGGCTTCAGTGAAGATGTAGACAAAATCGCCGCTGCCTGCCCGACACAACGACAGACTCTCATGTTCTCCGCAACCATGGACAGAGAAACATCACGGCTCGCCGCGCGTCTTTTGAATAATCCCGAGCGCATTGAAATAGCCCCGGAAAAAATGACGGCTGATCATATTGAGCAGCGTCTCCACATTGCTGACGACCTGTCGCACAAACATAAACTTCTCCGACATCTCATTGACAGCACCGATGTGAGTAAAGCCATCATATTCTCCGCCACAAAACGTGATACAGATTCCCTTGCCGTGGATCTGAAGGCAGAGGGGCATTCCGTGGCAGCACTCCATGGCGACATGACGCAGGGGGCCCGCAACAAAACCATCGATGCCATGCGTCGGGGCAAGATCCGGCTCCTCGTTGCAACCGATGTTGCGGCACGGGGTCTCGATGTCTCCGGCATCAGCCATGTTATCAATTTCGACCTGCCGAAGGCCGCGGAAGACTATGTCCACCGCATCGGACGCACCGGACGGGCCGGAGCCTCGGGAATCGCCATCTCCTTTGCCTCGATCAAGGAGTTGAGTTACCTTGAGCGCATCGAAAGATATATCGGGAAAAGCCTTCCCGAGGAACAGATCCCTGGATTGGAGCCGATCCGACCCTTGCAGCGCCTGTCCTCCCGCAAGAGTGGCAGCGGAAACACGAACAGCCGCTACGCAGGAAAGCGACCATCATCCGGTGCGCCCGGCCGAAACGGCAAACCGGGAGCCGCAGGCAAAAAGACCTGGGGTAAACCAAGAAAAGCATCAGGACCCGTTGTTGTCTATCGCCCGGCATCTTAGAACATGAATTGATGCAAGGCACGTTACGTTTCACCAGGTAAACAGGTGACTTGAAGAAACCCCGCACATTTTCCGTGCGGGGTTTCTTATTTTCATCGCGCCCCAGAAAACAGCAAATCTCGAATACCTGCTCGCCCCCCTTCTTTTTTCATCACGCAGACCTCAATGATGTACTATTTTGCCTTGACATCGCTAGTCGACCGGTCTATTTTTTATAATATGGCTTCAAACGACACCAAATCGGAAATACTGAAAGCAGGGATGAGCATCATATCCCGCCAGGGCTTCAACTCCTCCGGGATTGATGCCATCCTTAAAAAAGCAAACGTTCCAAAGGGATCTTTCTATCATTACTTTGCCAGCAAAAAGGACTTCGGGCTCAAGGTCCTTGATCGATTCGCAACAGGAATTGACAAAATCTTCACCTCATTTCTGGAAGACCAGTCACTACCTCCCATTAACCGGCTGAGAAACTGCGTAGAAAGCCTTACAGCCCGCTTTGAAGACAACAATTGCAGCATCGGCTGTCTTGTCGCGAACATGGGACAGGAACTCTCGGATCAGGACGAAGATTTCCGGGAAAATCTTGCGGGAATATTCAAGACCTGGTGCAGCCATTTCGAAAAATGTCTCTGTGAGGCGCGGGAGCGAGGGGAAATCCCTGAAGAGATCTCCCCGGGGCAAACCGCTCAATTTTTTCTCTCGGGCTTCGAAGGGGCCCTGCTCGTCTCCAAGGTCCTGAAATCATCGTCACCGTTGCGGAATTTTATCACTATATTCTTTGAACAGGTGCTC
>JAQUHM010000095.1 GCA_028683595.1 Geobacteraceae bacterium
TCTTCCGATCTCCCTTGGCGGTCCCGTCAAGCTTTGTCAGGGCAATACCCGTCACATCCGCTGCTTCTTTGAAGATTTTTGCCTGAGACAAGGCATTCTGTCCGGTAGCAGCATCAAGGACGAGCAGAGTTTCATGGGGACCTCCCGGGATTTCCCGCCCAACAACGCGCCGGATTTTCTTCAGTTCCTCCATAAGGTTTACCTTGGTATGCAACCGGCCCGCGGTATCAATAATCAGGATGTCTGCCCGGCGTGCAACAGCAGCCTTGCATCCATCAAAGACAACAGCAGCCGGATCGGCGCCATGCTTATGACGAATCACATCAATACCGACCCTCTGTCCCCATATTTCAAGCTGCTCAACCGCTGCGGCACGGAACGTATCTGCGGCAACCAGCAAAACCTTCTTTCCTTCAGAAGTGAACTTGCTGGCAAGCTTTCCGATAGTAGTAGTTTTCCCGACCCCATTGACCCCGATAACTATAATGACAAAAGGAGAAAAGCTGTCTGTATCAAGGATTGAGGTAGTCGCTTCCAAGCGGGCAAGCATCTCTTCCTTCAAGGCATTCTTAAGCGCTTCGCCGTCCTGCAGCTCGTTTCTTTTCAGGCGCTGCTCCAGTGACTTGACGAGTTCTACGGTTGTAGCAAGGCCAATATCCGCCGTAACAAGAATCTCCTCCAACTCTTCAAGAGTTTCAGCATCGACCTTCTTCTTGCCAAGCAGCAACGTATCAATACGCCCGATCAGGCTTTCGTGAGTCTTGCTAAGGCCCTTCCTGAGTCTTTCGAAAAATCCCGGTTTTGATTGTTTCTCTAAGGAGTCGGTAACATCGTCAGCAGGAGGTGGGGATGCACTACCGGTAATTCTTTCGAAAAATCCAGATTTTGGTAGTTTTTCTTGAGAATCGGCCGCGCCTTCAGCAGGAGTTGGGAGCGGATTGCCGGTAAACTTGTCAACAAAGCTTTTAAAAAAGCCCTTCTTCTCTTCCGACATCTAATAAATCTCCTTTTCCAGAAGCTTTATGGCCCGCTGCACACTCACAAGGGCCCGCCCAACAAGTGCATTCCTCTCCAAGGTAGTCACCAAAGTATAATCATCGCCTATGGCTCCAAGAATCAGATGCTGCTGATCGGTGGTAATAACCGTATTGTTGATTGCCTGCGATGGTACCCTTTGGCGAATCTCCCGTATACGGTTAAAAATAATATTCTGATGAGCACCGAGAATCTTGATATCGAATTCATTGGCAGCCGGGGAATATAATTCCACGGCCTCACCTTCCCAATCGATCAGGATCGCCCCGGTAGCACCGCCCGTTGACTCAACGAGGTCTTGAAGAATGAATTTAAAAGGCACACTTTCTCCTTAGCAGTCTAGTAAAAAAGTCCTTGAGGAAACCCCGATACGCCGCACAAAGCAATTGGCCGTTCTCCGCAGCAATCTCAAGCCATCAGTCAGTGAAGCTTGACTGATACCAGTTTCGAGACCCCCGGCTCCTCCATGGTCACCCCATACAGGCTATCAGCATTTGCCATCGACGCTTTACTGTGGGTTATGATGATAAACTGGGAAAAAGAACTCATTTCCCTGACCATTTCATTGAACCTACCGATGTTCGCCTCGTCAAGAGGGGCATCGACCTCATCCAGGAGGCAAAAGGGCGCAGGCTTGATAAGAAAAATTGCAAACATGAGAGCAACTGCCGTCAGAGCTTTTTCTCCACCGGACAGCAAATTGACATTCTGCAGCTTTTTGCCCGGCGGCTGAATGATAATGTCAATTCCCGTTTCCAGAAGATTCTCTTCATCCGTCAGCTTCAATTGCGCGCGGCCGCCACAGAAAAGGCGGGGGAAGACCTCCTGAAACTTCTCGTTTACCAAAGTAAAGGTATCGAGGAACCTTTTTCGCGTCGTCCTGTTTATCCTCTGAATGGCCTGCTGCAAACCATGGAGCGACTCTTCCAGGTCTGATTTCGGGCCGGAAAGGAATTCAAATCTCTCTTCCAGCTCCCGGAACTCCTCAATAGCGGTGAGATTTACCTCTCCTATGCCCTCGATAAGCCCCATCAGTTCTGTCTGGCGGGTAAGCATCCCGGGTTCATCACATTCACGGTGAGCATAGCGGGGGATAAGATCGGCTATCGCACAGCGGTACTTTTCTGCTACCGTCGCTTCAAGATTCCGGAGAAGCATCGAGGCCTCGGTCAGCTTAAGATTCCTGTCTCCCATTTCCCGGGATATCTGCTCACCAATGCCGCGAAGTTCCTTCAGAGAAGCTTCTCCCTCTTGCACAAGCGATGCTTCGTGCTCATACCGCAACCGGATTGTTCTGCACAATTCATCAGCCTGCCACTGATTTTCCAGCAATTTTTTCAGCTCCTCATCGCTTTTGCTGCGTGACTCTGCAATCCCTTGCCGTTCCCGAATTGCGTGTTGCAGCTCGGTTTCAAGGCGTGCATGCCGTGCCTGGAGGTCCTGAATGTTTTCATTGACCCTTTTCATGGTATTCTGACCGGACTCTCGTTTCTCACAAAGGGCTGCCAACCTGACCTTGCGCGCAGTAAGATCATCCCGGGCGTCCCCGATTTCCCGCTGCCCGTTATCCAGCGACCCTCGCAAGACCGCCAGCTCGTCCTCAACAGCAACCCTTCTGGTTTCGCACAGTTCCCGTTCGCGGTTTGAGACCCCCATTTCGGCCTCAAGTGACTCAAACTCTTCTCGTAACTGGTTGTCTTCCAGCTCCTTCAGCGCAAGCCGCTCCTCGATTCTTTGGAGTTCTTCCCGAACACGCTGCAGATCCTTTTCGGTATTGACCAATTGGATTTCCAGCCGATGAAGCTCCTGTCGAGCGTCTTTCGTGGCGTTTTCGGTAGTATGGACTTCTCCGCGAAGGTACGCCCTTTGCGATTCCAGCTTCGCGACACGAGCGGTAAGACCTTTAACAAGGGCTGACAATTCCTTTATCTGGCGCTTCTTGTGAATAAGCCCTTGTTGGGCAGCCTCCATGGAGCCTCCATGAAGAATCCCTCCGCCATTGACCATATCGCCTTGCATTGTCACAAAGGTCAGGTGAGGATTAGCAGCGCCCAGCCTCAGGGCGGAATCAATAGTATCCGTTACAAAGGTATAGGCCAAAAGGGTCTCGGCCATCCCGCGGTTTTCTTCGGCCACCGTTATCCGATCGAGAAAGCGCTCCGCTCCTTCCGGAGGGTCCGGCAGCAGGGGGCGGCTCAAAGCCAGCTGAATCAAGCTGCAACGGCCACCAGTGGTTTCTTTTAGATAAGAAAGGGCCTCCTTCGCATCCCTCTCACCGCGGCAGATTACATACTGCAGGCGGTCGGAAAGGGCAGCTTCCAGCGCCACCTCATATTCCTCCGAAACCTCCAGAATGTCTGCAATTACACCCTGCAGTCGCTCCTTGAATGGCTCGGCAAGACAGAGCGATCGTACCCCACGCCCATACCCGGCGAACTGGGCCTCCAGTTCCTGGAGTGAATGGAGTCGTGAAGCATTTTTGTTAAGGCTGTCTTTCTCAGCAAGAAAGGAATGCTCTATACCTTCCAGGCTTTTCCTCAGATCATCATCCCTGACGCGAAGTTCATCCAGTTGAGCAACAAGCTCCTGTTTCTGCCCTGTCAACGTTCGATACATCACTTCCAGTTCAGAGACCCTACCCTTTACATCATGAAGCTTTTCATGAAGGCCAAGCCCTTCGCGACGATTCCTTTCGAGTTGCTCTTGAAGTGACTGCAGCCGCCGGGAGGCTGCAGTTGCCTGGTTATTGAACTGGGATATTTCAGCCACAATGGCAAAAAGCTCGCGGCGGCGTTCCTCGAGACCCGAGACAGCAACACGCTCCTCCTCAGCCAAGCGAGCCAAAACCTCTTCGGAGGCAACCAGTTCTTCTTCCTCCCGGGAAAGCTCCACTACGAGGGATTTCTCCAGATCCTCCAACGTACGCAATTCATCTTCAGCTTCGGCAGTTTGAGTCCCAATTGTCGCCAATTCCTGGGTAAACCGGGCGATGCGCTCCTCCAGGCCTGCCTGCTCCTTCCGCTCAAAGCCGATTCGGCTTTCGCATCCGGTAATCTCTCCCTTGAGGCGATAACTTTCCTCCTGGGCTTCGGCAAGCTTTTTCTCTTCCTCAAGAAGCAGGAGTTTTCTTTCGTCCAAAGATAGGGAGGACTTTTCAATCTCCAGAACCTTGGCCGTCATGCGGTCCTGCAGTAAAGCAATCTGAGCTTCTATACCTGCTTTATCCGATATCATCCGGCAGTACCCTGCCACGGAGAAAAGCAGTTCAATCTCCTTCAGCTCCTCACGGTACTCCCGGAATTTTTCCGCCTTTTTGGCCTGGCGTTGCAGAGCATTCATCTGCCGGCGGATTTCAGCAACAATATCACCAATGCGCAGAAGATTCTGCCGGGTAACCTCGATTTTTTTCAAGGCTACCTGCTTCCGAGCCTTGAACTTGGTAACGCCCGCCGCCTCCTCGATGATCAGTCTGCGCTCCTCCGGTTTGGAACTGAGAATCATGCCGATTCTTCCCTGCTCAATAATCGAGTAGGCCTTGGCTCCGGCCCCGGTGTCCATAAAAAGCTCGGAAATATCTAGTAGCCGACAGGGTGTGCCGTTCAGCAGATACTCACTATCGCCGTCCCGGTAGAGACGCCGAGTCACCTTAATCTCGCTGAAATTCAGGTACTTGGCAGGGACACGACCATCCTGGGTGGAAAAGAAAAGAGAAACTTCCGTCATCCCCAGCGGCTTGCGTAATTCAGTACCGCCGAAAATGGTATCCTCCATATTCTTGCCACGCAGGGTCTTGGCGGACTGTTCCCCCATGACCCAGCGGATGGCATCAACAATATTCGATTTCCCGCAACCGTTCGGGCCCACAACAGCGGTTACCCCCTTCTGGAACTCGAGGGAAACCTTGTCGGCGAATGATTTGAAACCGTGTATTTCAAGTCGACTGATAATCATAGGCGCGGCAATAGTAACAAAGGGGGGCTTTTCTTGTAAAGGCAAAGATGAAGATGGCCGGATAGCCTCACCCGACCTTTTTCACCTGGATATCCGAACCGATTTATACACATCATTTTGCACCCGGCAGTGGCGGTTTCAAAAAATGGAACTCAGGAGTCCCGTTCAGGCAGATTGCGACTGAAAAGCCCTTTCATATTCCGTGACGAGCCGGGATCTCTCCCCTCCATCGATACTATCCCAGGGAAGAATTTCGTCCAACGGAATCATACGGGTGACCAGGGTTTCAGTATCAAGATGCAGCTCTTTGGCAGCCCTTTTCCAGCTTCCTTCCTGGTGCGCTTTCACCAGAAATTGAGCCAGCCTCCGATCTCCCCGGGAAAGGAGCGCCTGGAGAAAAGCCTCTCTCAGACTTTCCATCTGGATCTTGACATTGGAAAGGGACCCGACGGCACGACGCAGGTAGCAGTACTTCTTTTCCAGAGAGGCAAGGGCTTCCATTCCACACCACTGGAGAGGCGTGAAGGGTTTGGGTACGAACGGATTAACGGAAAGAAGGACGGAACCGAGACGGCGGTTTTGCTTCGCAGCGGCAATTACCCGCTGCCGGATCTTTTCAATCAGCAACACCATCTCTGCCAGATCCTGCTCCGTCTCTGTGGGAAGACCGATAATGAAGTAGAGCTTCAAATTAAGTATATCTCGACCGATAAGGGTGTCGCATGCTCCCAGGATCTGTTCTTCGGTGAGATCCTTTTTGATGAGATCCCGGAGCCGCTGGGAACCGCCTTCCGGTGCAAGGGCAACAGTCTTGTGACCACTGGAATGGAGAATATCCAGCAGATATACATCGAGGGCATCGATGCGTAGCGACGAAACGGAAACCTTGCCGCCTTTTTCCGAGATAAAACGGCACAGTTCACCAAGGTCCCGGTAATCAGAAACAGCGGCGCCAACCAGTCCGATCCGCTCCTTCCGTTCCATACCTCGCTCAGCTTCCTTCTTAAGCAGTTCCAGCGAGCGCTGGCGGAAGGGGTGATAGATGAAACCAGCGGCGCAGAAACGACATCCGCGGGGACAACCGCGGGACACCTCGATAAGGTACATGTCGGAAAACTCCGTGCCGGGAGTAAAAAGAGTTGATGCAACCACTGAGGCATTAAAATCGGAATCCCAGACTCGTTTCACCCGGGATGGGGCATCAGCGAGGCTTCGTATTTCCGCCACCCCGACATTGTCATAGGTTATCTCGTAAAGGGAAGGGACATAGATGCCCGGCAATTGAGCCGCCTTGCCCAGTAACTCCGCACGGGCAGCGCTACCTTGAGCCCGCAGGAAATCCAGCAGCGGCGACAAAATAGCCTCCCCCTCCCCCACGCAGACCAGATCCAGCAACTCGGCAACCGGTTCCGGATTCAAAAAAAGGGCAGCGCCACCTGCCATGACCAAGGGAAAGGAGGCGTCGCGCTCCGAGGCAAAGGGAGGGATCCCCGCCAGATCGAAGATGGCCGGAATATTCAGGTAGTCATTCTCAAAGGAAACAGAAAAGGCAAGAACATCAAAATCGCTCAAGGGGCGCTGGGATTCAAGCGAAACAAGACGAGACCCAGATTTTTGATACTCCTTCAGCTCAACAGCAGGAGGAAGAAAAGCCCTTTCACAGACAATGTCAGGAAAAGAGTTGCAGAGAGAGTAGACCGCCTGAAATCCCAGGTTACTCATGGCGGTTGCATAATGATTCGGGTAGACAAGGCAGACCGTCAGTTTGCCACCCCAATTCTTAATGACAGTACCCGACTCCCCGGCCAGCACCTGCCTGTAATTCTCCTTAATTTTCCATGACATGAAAAAAAGGTACCACGTATGAATGGTGTTTGAAAGGGAAAAAGCTTGAGTGGGGAATCAGCCGTATACACTGGCTGGGCAAGGGATTCCCGGACGATACGGGTCGCCCGGGAAATACAGATTCACGCCTTCCCCAAAACGCCTTAGCCCGCAAGTACCTGCTCCAGGACACCCCTGATTTCCCCCAGCTTATAGGGCTTCGTGATAATGCCCTGAAAACCGAATGTTTTATAATCCGAAAGAATAGGATCATTGGAATAGCCACTGGAAACTATTCCTTTCACCGCCGGATCAATCTTCCGAAGGATCCTGATAGCCTCGCCTCCCCCCATTCCTCCGGGAATGGTCAAATCCATAAGCACCGCTGCAAAAGGATGGTTTGACTTCAAAGCCTGCGTATAGAGAGATACAGCCTCTTCCCCGTCCCGGGACAGCGTGACCTCATATCCGAGAAAACAGAGCATTTCAGCTACAACCTCCCGGATATTCTCCTCGTCATCCATGACGAGAACCCTGCCCTTTACGGTCTGCTCTTCCACCTGGTCCGCAGCAATTTCTTCTCCTGAGGAAAATTTTCCAGGATAATTCGTTGCGGGAAGATAGATAAAAAAGGTTGTACCGAAGCCGGGTTTACTAGAAACAGCAATATGACCATCGTGATTCTGGACGATTGAATAGACGGTCGACAGCCCTAATCCTTTTCCCCGGTCCTTGGTAGTAAAGTAGGGGTCGAAGATTCGTGGCAGCGCCTCCTCAGAAATCCCTACGCCCTGATCGCTGATTGACACGAGAATATAGCGGCCATCCTGGAGAGGAAGATTGTCATCCTCCCCCACCTGGACATTCCGGCAGGCAACCTCGATCACCCCGCCGGCTGGCATCGCCTGCTCGGCATTAAGGATGATATTGTTTATGACCTGGCTTATCTGCCCCTCGTCCACCTCAACCAGCCAAAGATTAACAGGGATTGTAAACGTGCAGGTTACCTTCGAGCCGCTCAAAGAAAATGCGGTGGAATCCTTGATGATCTCCGCAATGGACGAGATCTTTTTCACCGGGGCACCGCCACGGGAAAAGGTCAGCAACTGCTGGGTGAGGTCGCGCGCGCGCAAAGACGCTTTTTCCGCCTCGCAGAGCTTCTGGTGGATCTTGTCCCCCTCGGAGACATACATCTTTGAAAGAGAGATATTTCCAAGAATCGCCGTCAGTAGATTGTTGAAATCGTGTGCAATGCCCCCGGCCAGAATAGCGATCGAATCCAGCTTCTGAGCCTTGAGGAGTTCCTCTTCCATCTTCCGTTTCTCGGTGATATCCCGGAAAACGAGCACTGTCCCCACGATCCGGTTCTCCTTATCCCTGATCGGAGCAGCACTATCGGCAATAATACGCTCTTTTCCTTCCCGTGACACCAGAACGGTGTGATTGGCAAGTTCTTCGATACATCCGGTCAAGAGCACCCTTGTCACAGGGTTTTCATTTCTTTGCCGGTTTTTTTTGTTAACAATGGTTAACACCTCGTCAAGATGTTTCCCCGCTGCCTCCGCCTGACTCCAGCCGAGAAGATTCTCGGCAACCTTGTTGAGAAGAACCACGTTGCCCGATGTATCGGTGGTAACAACACCATCGCCGATAGAGCGGAGCGTAACCGCCAAACGCTCCTTCTCTCCGGCAAGAGCTTCTTCGGCCACCTTGCGAGCCGTTATGTCGTGGATATGCTCTGCTACCAAAATAACGTTTCCTGCTTTATCGAAGATGGGAAACGCCCGGACCTCCACGTATCCGATGCGCTGATTGAATTTTTCCATGGAAACAGGCTGACCTGTTCGAAAGACCTCAACCGTATGGCACGGCTCACAAACCGTATCAGACCCGTAATAGGCTTGATGGCAGTAAGGATGACTGTCCCGTATCGACTGGGGAACATACTCATACCCGCCGTGCCAGTTGGAAAGAACAATCTGGTGGTCTTTGTCTATGATGGAAAACAGGTCGGGAATGGCATCAAAGACCGAGCGCAAGAGTTTCTCAGAACGGCGCAGGTCGTCTTCCATTTTTAGACGACAGGAAATATCGTTAACGACCAAAACGAGACCGGAAATATTTCCCTTTTCATCGCGGATGGGAGTCACCTTTGCTTCTATGGGAATTTCCTTGCCGTCCCGAGCTTTCAGAATGGTCTGTTCAGGCAGGACAATCGATGCCCTGCCTTGAACAACGTCACTTACCAGATCTTCACAGGAAAAATGGTCACCCAGTTCACGACAGTGGAAAATTTCCTGCAGATATCTGCCGACTGCCTCTTCGTGGCTCCAGCCGGTCAATACCTCGGCAACGGTGTTCACAAACGAAACAACACCATTCCTGTCAGTGGCAATAACCCCGTCACCAATGCTCTTGAGAATCGTGGAAAGCCGCTGTTCACTTCGACGGAGCCGGCTTTCCATACGATGCTTGTAAAGACCCATCTCAATGGCCGATTTGAGGGTAATATCCTGAAAAGGTTTGATGATATAGCCGAACGGCTCAGAAATCTTCGCCCTGGCCAAGGTCCCGGAATCAGCGTAGGCGGTGAGGAAGATAACCGGGATATCGGCTAGCGACCTGATTTTTTCGGTAGCCATCACACCATCTATATCGCCCGAAAGATTTATGTCCATCAGTATCAAGTCAGGCAGAGTCTCCAGGGCCTTTTCTACAGCCTCTTTACCAGAGGACACCATGTCGGTGACAGCGTATCCCAACGCCTTGAGCCGCTTCTCGATTCCCATTGCAATGATAAGCTCGTCCTCTACAATGAGGATCCTGACCTTCGATTCCATTGCCGGTTTTTGCTTCATGGTTCACACCTTTCAGGATTCGTAACGAAATCGGTTAATTGCCCATGGCAGTTCGGCCCACAGAGAGACCCGACATTACAGACATCTCACACAATCCGGGGATACTGTCGCTACGTCCAGTACGAGTTTAAAAGATGCATAGCTCATTTAAACAGACACTCAGGTTGAGTCAACCATCGGCACACTATTCTGGCCGGCACCAACTTCCTTCAGTTTCCAACTTTCGATTTGAATCGTATGCAGACCACCATACCATGGTCACCCTGAATTTCGAGCAAGCCATGCAGCTGTTTCGTCAGCAGGCTTACGATCTGCAGCCCCAATGACTCCGATGTGGCTACGTCAAATCCCGGCGGCAAACCGATACCGGTATCAGTTACCGTAAGACAGACACACCCTTCCTCGTCTAAGGTTCCGCGGATCGAGATACTGCCCCTCCGGTTACCGGGAAATGCATGTTTAAGTGAGTTGGAAACCAGCTCGTTTATGATCAACCCACAGGGAATCGCCTCATCTATGCCAAGCTCGATATCCCGGACCTCCACGTCAGCACGAATTGTGTCCTGATCCACCACCAAGGTGCGGTAGAGAGACTTGACCAGCTCATCCACATAACAGGCAAAATCGATCACGGAAAGGTCTTCGGACATGTAAAGCTGTTCATGCACCAGCGCCATGGACCTGATTCGGTCCTGACTTTCCCTGATGTATTTCCTGGAATCCTCTCCTTCAATATAATCGGATTGAAGCTCAAGAAGAGAAGAAATAATCTGCAGGTTGTTTTTAACCCGATGATGGACTTCCTTGAGCAGCACCACCTTTTCTGCAAGAGTGGCCTGCATCCTCTCCTCGGCCCGCTTGTTCTCGGTAATATCGATAAACGTCGCAATACCCGCCGGGTTGCCCCGATACATGATACTTCCAACCGAAACCAACACCCATCCTTTTTCGCCTTTCTTATTTACAAATATGTGCTCGTACTGGCTCGGAAACGGCTCGCCCTGTAGTCGAACCAACCCGCGATTCTTTATCGTCACGTGGTACTCCGGAAGTACCCACTCCCAGAATTTCATCTCAAGTAATTCATCCTCACTATAGCCGAAAAGACGGACGGCAGCAGGATTAGCATAGACAAAATTTTCATTCTGATAGACAACAATGGCAGCTGGGGCGGTCTCCGCAAGAACACGGAACTTCTCCTCGCTTTCCCGCAAGGCCTTTTCCGTTTCCACGCGAGCGGTTATGTTTTCCAGGAAACTTTCGAATTCGCGATCACTACCGTCCTGATCAAGGATCCTGCGTGAATGGACCTTACAGGTAATTACACTGCCATCCTTACAGCGGTACCGGCAGTCAAAGACCTGCCATGCAGAACCCTCAAAAATCCGGCTCACCACCTGTTCTCTCTCCGAAGGTTTCACAAAAAGCACTTTCTGAATACTGGAACAGTTAACGGTTTCCAGCAAATCTTCCATCGAATCGTATTTCAGGATGCCGGCCATCGCCGGATTGACACTGATCAGTTTCCCCTCAATGGTGGAGCGGCAAATACCGAATGGGGCATGCTCGATGATCGACCGGTATTTCCGCTCGGATATTTTGAGCGCTTCCTCCGCCCGCTTCCGCTCCACGATCCCCCAGGCAAGGTCGGCAAGCAGGGAAACCACTTCCACGTCCTGGGAGGTATAATCCCTCGGTTTGTTTCCCACACCGAGAATAGCCTTGATGCTCTCACCGCGGAAGACCGGCACGACCAGCTCCCGAATTACCGGAGGATGACCCGGCGGCAACCCCTTACAGTGGGGCAGCGAGGCGTAGTCATTGTGGATGACCGGCCGGCGCTGATGGATGCAGTCGACCCAGACCCCTGCCGCTGATACGTTGTAATGGAGACCTTTCCCTTGCGCCGCACAGAACTCGTTCTTGGTCCTGGTCGACCAGTTCTGAAGCCGCAAGGTTTGCTGGTCGGCTTCAAGGTAATGGTAGAAGCCGATACAACTGCCGGTCAGTTCCTCTACCTCATTCAGGGTAGCTTCGAGCAGTTCGTCCAGGGTATGCGTCTCGGCGAACTGAAGAAG
>JAQUHM010000459.1 GCA_028683595.1 Geobacteraceae bacterium
TGCGCTAACTCTCGGTGGTGGCGATTCGGCGACCATGCCACGGCTGACGCCCTTATCGACCGGTTGGTGCACAATGCCCATACCATGCAAGTGAAAAAGGAGGGGCGATGCGAATGAAGACAGTGTTGACATAAAAGGAAAAAGACGAGTACAAAAAAGGAAAACTATCGCGTCACTCCGACCAGGATGGCCGGACTCACCGGAACAAGTAGCATATTCAATTGTCTGTCTGAATGAGAAGTTCTTTACCCTCTCTTTGCAACGTATCTTGAACGGAAAAATATTCTTTATGATTCAGAATTACAGATGGATCAACCCATTGACATGCTGTTTCTTTTTGCTTTTCAGTCTGTCTTTGTCAGTCAATTTTCAGTGTCCCAACGTCAACGCTGCCGGTCTGGAAATTCCAACATCCCGTACCCTCCGAGTCGTGATGGATAATAATTATCCTCCCTACATCTTTTTGGATAGTGATGGCACCGTCCAAGGAATCCTTGCCGATCAATGGCGACTTTGGCAAAAAAAGACCGGTGTCCGGGTTGAAATCAAGGTGATGGACTGGAAGGAAGCGCTCAAGAGGATGAAGGCCGGAGAATTTGACGTCATAGACACGGTCTTTAAAACTGAGGAACGTTTAGGCTGGCTCGATTTCGGCAATCCCTATGCCCGCATTGAAGTCTCGTCTTTTTTTAATAATGAAATCAGTGGGATTAATGATATTGATTCCTTGAAGGATTTTGTCGTAGCCGTCAAGGAAGGCGATGCCGCAATTGATATCCTCCGTAGCCATGGGATAGAAAACCTTGTGTTTTTCAGAGGATATGAGGCTATTGTCAAGGCTGCCAAAGAACATAAGGTTAATGTCTTTGTCATTGACAAACCTCCTGCCCTCTATTTCCTTTACAAGTATGGGATTCAAAAGCAATACAATGTAACCCTTCCTTTTCATGTCGGTGAATTTCACCGAGCGGTTAAAAAAGGAGATGTAGAGTTGTTGAAGGAGGTTGAGTCCGGTTTCAACCGGATAACCCACGAAGAATTAGAGCAGATCAAAAAGACATGGCTCGGCGCTCCCATCTTGAGCTTTATTTCTGCAAAATATTTTTTTGTTGGCACCGGTATTTTTTGTTTTTTGATTCTTAGCCTGTTTTGCTGGAATCGTTCGCTAAGGAAGGCGGTGGCAAAACGTACGTCTGAACTGGAGATGAGCGAGGAGGCGCTGCGAAAGAGCGAAATACAGTATCGAGAATTGGTCGAAAACGTGAACAGCATTATTTTACGCAGGGACCGTGATGGCCGAATCACCTTTTTCAATGAATTTGCCCTGGATTTTTTCGGTTATAAGGCAGACGAGGTAATCGGAAAAAATGTGATAGGAACCATATTGCCGGAGACGGACGGAACAGGAAAAAACCTTCGGACAATGATTGCCGATATTGGACTGCGACCGAATCTGTATGCGACCAATGAAAACGAAAATATGCTTCGGGACGGGACACGCATTTGGATATCCTGGACCAATAAGCCGTTTTTCAATGCTGCCGGCGAGGTCAGCGAAATACTCTGTGTCGGTAGTGATATTACCGACCGCAGACGGACCGAAGAAGCGTTGCGTCGGGAACGTGAGCGATTGGAATTCGTCATTGAAGGTTCACGTCTCGGCACTTGGGAATGGAATGTCCAGAGTAACGAGGCCGTGTTCAACGAGACCTGGGCGCAGTTGATCGGTTATACCTTGGAGGAACTGACACCCTATAGCTACAAGACATGGGAACGACTCGTGCACCCGGATGACTTGGCAAGGGCACGTAAGTCTGTGATTGCTTGCATTGAAGGCACTGCACTTGATTATGATTGCGAATTTCGGATGCAGCACAAGGACCACCATTGGGTCTGGATGCTCGCCCGGGGCCGCATTTTGACCCGCGATGCCGAAGGGAAATCCCTGTCGATGTTTGGAACCCACACAGATATCACCAGAATTAAGGGGGTAGAAGAAAAACTGAAGACGTCCAATGCGCTTCTTTCCCTCTTTATCAAGTATTCTCCCATTTACGCCTTCATCAAAGAGGTAACTGCCTCCGAAAGCCGCACCTTGAATGCCAGTGATAATTATCAGGACATGATTGGCATTCCGGGATCCGCAATGGTGGGTAAGACCATGCAGGAAATTTTTCCGGCAGACTTTGCCGCTAAAATATCGGCCGACGATTGGCTGGTCGTCTCCCGAGGAGAGATCCTTCGTTTGGAAGAGGATTTAAACGGTCGTAACTACACGACCATAAAATTTCCGATCCGACTCGAAGAGAAATATCTCCTGGCCGGTTACACCATCGACATCACCGAACAAAAGCGGGCAGAGGAAGAGTTGCGCAGACGAGAGAATCAGTTGGAAAAGATTTTCGAGATCTTGCCCATTGGATTATGGTTTACCGATAAGAACGGAATCTTGCTTCGCGGCAACCCCATGGGGGTCAAGATATGGGAAGCCGAGCCCGATAGGCCGATCTCGGAATATGGTGATTTCAAAGCTTGGCGACTCCCTTCACGCGAACCGGTCGGACAGGACGATTGGGCGGTGACCAAAACAGTCCGCAATGGAGTGACCATTGTTAATGAATTGCTGGAAATTGAAGCATTTAACGGCAAGAAAAAAACCATATTGAACTATTCGACGCCGGTGCTGGATGATGACGGTAAGGTTGAGGGTGCCATAATGGTCAACCTTGACATCAGTGATCGTATTGTTCTTGAAGACCAACTCCTCCAGGCGCAAAAAATGGAATCAATAGGACGGCTAGCCGGGGGAG